>NZ_CAINTR010000185.1 GCF_903853455.1 uncultured Magnetospirillum sp. | reverse complement strand
GCAAATACTGTCAGTTTGCAGTCCCTGCGCACGGCGTCAAACTCCATGATGTGGCCGAAAGGATTGGAATGGCCCAACATATGGGAGGGACATCATAAACCCGCAAGAGCAGAATGGATATTTTTCCGACCGACTTTCAACCGCTTGGTGGTGACCCAGGGGCAGTCAGTCGGCCCGCGCGGAAAAGCCGCCGCCGGTGGGCTCCGAGCGGGTTCGCCGCCATCCCCACCCCCGCCATTGATCCGTCCCTCACGACGGCGTCTCCAGCGGTCCCCGCGCTTCAAGGGTCCGGGTCCCCGATACGCACCATCCTCTTGCCGCGTCAGGCCGCCGGCACTGCCTGGTCAAGAGAGGCAACGGCGATGATCGCCCGGAACTCCTCCAGGAATTCCGGGTGGTACGTTGACAGATATCGCTCAATCTCAGGGTTGGCGACCAGCTTCGACAGATAGCCGGTGGCGATCACCAACTGGAGGACGTCGTCGCCATACGATGCCTCCACGGCTTTGAAGTCGCGCTGCAATGATTCCATCTCCCGTTCCATCCGAGCCATCTGCTCAGGAGTGATCCCGCCTACCCGCTTTGGGCGCTCGGGGTTGGAGAGATCATGCTGACGGGTTGCGGCAAGCAGGGCCTTGGCGTAGGTCGACGAAAAATTCCCGGCCACCATCATGAGTTCCACCGCCTCGATTTGGCGGGCGGGCTTCATTCGTTTCAGGGTCTCCACGCTCTTGGGGTTGATCGACTTGTCCTTCAGCAGATCGATGACCTCCGGGCAAATTCCCTCGAGCAGACCGCGGCGGCGCTTGATCTGCTTGACGTCGACGTCGAGGGCCTTGGCGATCTTTTCCTCCGAAACGCCCCGCTCAATGGCGCGCACAATCATGTAGTGCTCCTGGATGGTCGCCAGCCGGTTGATCCTCTTGTTGTACGTGTACGACTCGTCGTCATCGGAAACGAGGCAGCAGACCTCCAGCGCCCCCGTGTCCACGAGCACGGCCAAGCGAAGGTGGCCATCCAGCAGTAGGTAGCGGCTGTCGCCGCCCTTGGGGCGCGCGACGACGAGGGGTTCAATGACGCCGACCTCCGCGATGGATGTGGCGATCAGCTTGTACTTGGTGGATTGCTTTTGCGCCGCCGTGACCTGATGCAGCGGTAGGATTGCCTCCACCGGCAAGGTGACGAGCGAAGATTCGAATGCGGCTTTCACCGGTTGCGGCATGTCAGCCTCCGGCTCCACCCAGCCGCTCCAGCAAAGGGCGCGGCATGGTGTGCATCGACTCGGCTCGCAGCAGGGTGACGAAGTGATCGTCGGCCAGTAGGCGACGCAGGGCGTTCACCACGAAGATCAAGCGGCTTTGGGTCAGCGCCGCCTTCTTGACCAGCAATTTCTGGCGCTCGGTTTCCTTCCGATAGGCGCGGACCAGCGCGTCGGTGGTGACCTGTGTCCTGGGTCGGTTGCCGCCGGTCATCTGCATGCGCTTGCCGCTGAGGTTGCGCTGTTCGATGATCCGCCGGATGGCCACCAGTTGGTTGCCCGGAAGCGCTTTGGATTCGTAGGCCTCGGCCAACGCCTGCTGAACGTCCGCATCCTTCGCTTTGGCAATTTCCATGGCGATGCTGTAGGGCATCACCCCGCGCTCGATGGCGGCCAGGAGCCGCTTCTCGCCGTGTTCCAGGAGATAGCAGAGCGCGGAGATGTACTCATGGCTGAAATCGGTCTTGGCGGCGATCTCGCCGATCGAGTAGCCCCGCTCCTTGAGGGAGCCGATCTCCCGCAGCAATTCAAGAGGGGTATGGTGACGGCGAGCCAGATTCTCCACCAGCGACATGACGAAGCAGTCGTCCCTGGACGCCTGAATGACCACGGCGGGGATCTTATTCTGGCCGAGCGCGATGAATGCCTCCAGCCGCCCCTGGCCGCACACCAGGTCATAGCCGGAACCGTCCCCCCGCAGGCTGACCGTGATCGGCTTCTTCAGCCCGAGGTGGCCGATGCTGGTGACCAATTCCTGGAAGATCCGCTTGTTGCGGACGCGCGGGTTCAACACCTTGATCGAGTCGACCGGGATCATGTGGATTTGCTGGGTATCGTCGGTCATGCGGCGCTCCTGATGCTCGCGCGTGAGGACAACCAGACGAAGTGGTCGATGGAATCGAAGCGGTAGGCATCCCAATAGATGCCGTTGTCTTCCTTCAGCCGCACGGCCCCCGCCGCGACATCGACGCGCGGCAGCAGGTAATAGTCGAGGGGGCGCTCGTTTTCAGCGTCCATGCGGATGGCGACGGTGATGTCGGGTCGGAGGCCGGCGTCGAAGCGGAGCTTCCAGCGCAGTGATCCGGCCGGCATCGTCAGGCAGCGGACGATCACGATGGAAGCGGTGAACTCGCCGTTCACGGTGAGAAGGTCGGTTGCCGGATCACACTGGACACTACCGCTGAGGCGCTCGATGTTGGCGATGACACCAGCCAGGATGTCCGGGTACATCCGCCGGAGGGCGCGGTTGGTCTCGATGTAGCGGTAGTCCCGGCCCGGCGAGTAGCCGACGAGCTCGTAGGCCCGCAGCAGACTGCCGAACCGGCTTCGATAGACGGAGCTTGAAGGGGATTGCTCGGTCTCGTCGATGATCAGGCCCGAGAGATAGCCGCGCTCCTGGAACAATCGCCGCAACCCCTCCAGCATCTCCTCGTCGGAGTACCGAAGCGAACGCTGCCGGATGATCGCCTGCGCGGCCTCGAACAGGTGTTGATCGACGATGGACTCGAAAGCGCCATCCGACCTGACCAGCATGTCGGCACGGTTCCTGATCCTTTTCTTCTTCAACTTGAAGGAGATCCGGTTCCAGACGTTGTTGCCGATGTACTTCTCGTTGATCAGCACTTGGTGAACCGTGCCGCGTGTCCACGGACGGCCGAGATCGGTGGCAATGCCGCGGCTGTTGAGGAGCGCGGCGATTTCACGTTCCGGCGCCCCCTCCTCGACGAAAGCCCGATACATCCACCGGACGATCTCGACCTCATCGTCCGGCCCCAGGGCCAGCACCACACGGTCCGTCTGGATGCTCTTGTGCTCGCCACGCGTAAGTTCGCCTTTGGCGGCACCGGACTGGTCAATCAGTTGTCGGCGAAGACCAAAGCCGGGTGGACCGCCCTGGCGGTAACCGTGCTCGATCAGGCGGCATTGCCCGGCAAAGACCTTGACCGAAAGCTCACGGCTGTATTCGCCGGCCATCTTGCGCTTGAGCATTTTCTGGATGTCGGAGCCGAAGCTGCCGTCGTTCTCGAACGGCTCGGCGCAATACTGAACGTCGATCCCGGCTCGCCGGCAGATGAATTCGTTGTGCGCGGCTTCATCGGCATCCTGGAACCGACCCCAACGGCTCACGTCATAAACGAGGATCAGGGAAAACTCGGCATTCCCGCTCTGGACATCAGCGAGCAGTTGCTTCAGCGCGTCCCGGCCATCCAGGCGCAATCCGCTCTTTCCCTCGTCGGCGTAGGTGCGGACAATCTCGATGCCGCGCCGCGCGGCATATTGGCGGATGGCGTCCTCCTGGTTCTC
>NZ_CAINTR010000184.1 GCF_903853455.1 uncultured Magnetospirillum sp. | reverse complement strand
GTTCCCCCATCGCCTTTACCATTTCCGTCTGGTCTACAGCGGATGGGAGCACGCCCATGTGATCCTTGGCGGCGAGAGCTTTTCAGCCGTCGCCGAAGGGATGCAGGACGCGTTGTGGAAGCTGGGCGGCACCACGGTGGCCGTCGCCGTCTTCCACCGACAAGGCGCGGGTCCAGCCGCTGCCCTGATGCAGCACCGCTTCGGAGAACACCACCAGACTGGGGAACTGCTGGGGATGCAGCGCGCTCATGCGAGTCTGGACCATGTCCTCGGCCGAGCGGCCATACAGGCGGCAAGCGGCGGCATTGGCGGCGAGGATGCGGTCCTCCACCGGGTCGAACGCCACCACCGCCTCGGCCATGGCCCCCAGCAGCAGATCGGACAAAAGGACGGAAGCGGATTGCGCGGTCACGGGGGCCTCGATTCACGAAAAATCGTAACAGCCTGACGAGATTTCGTAAATAACGGAATCTCGTAACTCGTCCCTTCGCCGCCACCGCCCGATTTCCGCCGTTCCCGCCTCTTCCGGCGGTTGGCAAGCCTCTTGCTGTAGGTCTGTTCGGGTTGTTCCGACCAAGGAGAGGTAGAGCCATGGCCATGTTCGATGACGCTTTCGACCCCGGCAGCCGGTTGACGCGCTGTTCCTGCGGCAAGCATGCCAGCCAGACGGCCCACGACGCCGAAGCCGCCGGCCAGCGCGCCAGCGCCGCCGCCGACGAGGACAGCCGTTATGGCCGGATCATCGATCAGGCGGTGATGCGGGCCCTGTTCCCCGACGACACCACCCGGCGCAACTTCCTGAAGACGGTGGGCGCCTCCACCGCGCTGGCCGCCGTGTCCCAGTTCTTTCCCCTGGCCGCCGCCAAGGAGGCCTTCGCCGCCGGGACGATCGGCCCGCTGGAGAAGAAGGACGTCAAGATCGGCTTCATCCCCATCACCTGCGCCACTCCCATCATCATGGCCCAGCCCATGGGCTTCTATTCGAAGTACGGCCTCAATGCCGAGGTGATCAAGACCGCCGGCTGGGCCATCATCCGCGACAAGGCCATGAACAAGGAATACGACGCCGCCCACATGCTGTCGCCCATGCCGTTGGCCATCTCGCTGGGGGTGGGGTCCAACCCGGTGCCGTGGACCATGCCGGCCATCGAGAACATCAACGGCCAGGCCATCACGCTGGCCATGAAGCACAAGGACCGGCGCGATCCCAAGGACTGGAAGGGCTTCAAGCTCGCCGTTCCCTTCGACTATTCCATGCACAATTACCTGCTGCGCTATTTCCTGGCCGAGCACGGTATCGATCCCGACAAGGATGTGCAGATCCGCGCCGTGCCGCCGCCGGAAATGGTCGCCAATCTGCGCGCCGACAATATCGACGGCTTCCTGGCGCCCGACCCGGTCAACCAGCGCGCCGTCTATGACGGGGTGGGCTTCATCCACATCCTGTCCAAGGAGATCTGGGACGGCCATCCCTGCTGCGCCTTTTCCGCCAGCCGCGAATTCGTCACCCAAAACCCCAACACCTTCCAGGCCCTGCTGCGCTCCATCGTCGATGCCACCGCCTATGCCACCAAGGCGGAGAACCGCAAGGAGATCGCCGCCGCCATCGCTCCCGCCAACTATCTGAACCAGCCGGTGACGGTGGTGGAACAGGTGCTGACCGGCACCTTCGCCGACGGGTTGGGCAATATCCGCAAGGTCCCCGACCGCATCGGCTTCGAACCCTTCCCCTGGCAGTCCATGGCGGTGTGGATTCTGACCCAGATGCGCCGCTGGGGCCAACTGAAGGAAGACATCAACTACGGCAGCGTCGCCACCCAGGTCTATCTGGCGGTGGACGCCAACCGGGCCATGCGGGAGGCCGGCCTGACGCCCCCCAATGAAAGCTTCAAGAAGCACGTCATCATGGGCAAGGAGTTCGATCCCGGCAAACCCCGGGAGTATATCGACAGCTTCGCCATCAAGCGGAGCTAGCCATGATATCCTCGCTTCGCCTTCGCGCCGCCATCGTCTCGGTGGCGCTGCTGGCCGGCTTCCTGCTGCTGTGGCATCTGGGCACGCAAGGGACCGCCCCGACCGCCAATCTGGACCCGGAATACGCCCGCCTGATGGGCGCCACGGCGGTGGAGGGCAAGTCGGCCTTCCCCGGCCCCGCCGAGGTGCTGGGCAAGTTCTGGTGGCATCTGAGCCATGCCTTCTACGACAACGGCCCCAACGACAAGGGATTGGGCATCCAGTTGATCTTCTCCCTGGCGCGGGTGCTGGGCGGCTTCGGCCTGGCGGTGGCGGTGGCGCTGCCGCTGGGCTTCCTGATCGGCATGAGCCCGCTGATGCACCGGGCGCTGGACCCGTTCTTCCAGGTGTTGAAGCCCATCTCGCCGCTGGCCTGGATGCCGCTGGCGCTCTACACCATCAAGGATTCCGCCACCTCGGCCATCTTCGTCATCTTCATCTGCTCGCTGTGGCCCATGCTGCTGAACACCGCCTTCGGCGTGGCGGCGGTGCGCAAGGAGTGGCTGAACGTCGCCCGCACCCTGGAGGTCGGCCCCTTTCGCAAGGCCTTCCGGGTCATCCTGCCGGCCGCCGCCCCCACCATCCTGACCGGCATGCGCATTTCCATCGGCATCGCCTGGCTGGTGATCGTCGCCGCCGAGATGTTGGTGGGCGGCACCGGCATCGGCTACTTCGTCTGGAACGAGTGGAACAACCTGTCCATCACCAATGTCATCAACGCCATCCTGGTCATCGGTCTGGTGGGCATGGTCCTGGACCTGATTCTCGCCCGTCTGGTCAAGCTGGTCACCTACCCGGAGTAAGCCCATGACCGGACACCCCTTCATCAGCATCGAGGATCTGGCCAAGGTCTATGGCGACACCCCGGTGTTCGAGCATCTGCACTTCGCCATCGACAAGGGCGAGTTCGTCTGCCTGATCGGCCATTCCGGCTGCGGCAAGACCACCATCCTCAACGCCCTGGCCGGACTGGAGGAGGCCAGCGAAGGCGCCATCCTGATGGGGGGGCGGGAAATTTCCGGCCCGTCGCTGGATCGCGCCGTGATCTTCCAGAGCCACGCTCTGATGCCCTGGATGACCGTGCTCGACAATGTGGGCTTCGCGGTCAAGTCGCGCTGGCCCGACTGGAGTGGGGCCAAGCGCCGCGCCCACGCCTTGAAATTCATCGATCTGGTGGGGCTGGCCGGCGCCGCCGACAAGAAGCCGGCCCAGTTGTCCGGCGGCATGCGCCAGCGGGTCGGCATCGCCCGCGCCCTGTCCATCGAGCCCAAGATGCTGCTGATGGACGAGCCCTTCAGCGCGCTCGACGCCCTGACGCGGGGCACGCTTCAGGACGAGGTCCTGCGCATCTGCCACGAGACCGAGCAGACCGTGTTCATGATCACCCATGACGTGGACGAGGCCATCCTGCTGGCCGACAAGATCATTCTGATGACCAACGGGCCGCACGCCGTCATCGCCGAGATCGTGGTCAACACCATGCCCCGCAACCGGTCGCGCACCGACCTGCACCGGCATCCCCACTATTACCGCATCCGCAACCATCTGATCGAATTCCTGGTGGACCGGTCCAAGCAGTTCGACCGCGCCAACGCCGATTTCGATCCCCGCCATCCCCGCCTCACCACGCCGGGCCTGGACGGCCCGGAGTCCGACGTGACCGCATCCAGCCCCCTCCGCAACAATCATGGAGCAGCCTGACATGACCCGCGACGACGTTACCCAACTGGTCCGCGACGCCAAGCGCAACAGCGGCAAATCCTGGAAGGACATCGCCGCCGCGATCAATCCTGCCGTCTCCCCCATCGTCATCACCGCCGCCCTGCTGGGGCAGATGACCCTGGACAAGGCCGAGGCCTACAAGGCCTGCGACCTGCTGGGCCTGCCGCCCGCCGCGGCGTCGCTGCTGGCGGAGATTCCCTATCGTGGTTCGCTGACCACCATGCCGCCCACCGATCCGCTGATCTATCGTTTCTACGAGTTGGTGATGGTCTACGGCACCACCTTCAAGGAACTGATCCAGGAAGAGTTCGGCGACGGCATCATGTCGGCCATCGACTTCGACATGACCATGGAACGCCAGCCCGATCCCAAGGGTGACCGGGTGAAGCTCGCCATGTCGGGCAAGTTCCTGTCCTACAAGCGCTATTGAGACCAAAGGCCCCTCTCCCTGGAGGGAGAGGGGGACCTCCCGCTCAGGCGGCGTATTCGATGTCGCCGCGATAGGTTTCGTAGGCGGCGGCATATTCCATCACCCGGGCCACCTCGGTGATGAAGTCCTCGCCATAGCCGGCCCGGCGCAGCAGGTGGAGGCCCATCTCCATGCCGGAGGCGATGCCGCCGGCGGTGACGATACGCCCGGCATCCACCACCCGCGCCCGGCTGATGCGGCACTTCGGCGCGATCCTGGCCAACCGGTCGATGGGCACCATGCCGGCGCCGGAGGCTTCCAGCCGGTCGGGTTCCTTGCGGTTGGTGGCGGCCACCCCGTCCAGCAGC
Organism: uncultured Magnetospirillum sp.; assembly: GCF_903853455.1. Classification (GTDB taxonomy): domain Bacteria; phylum Pseudomonadota; class Alphaproteobacteria; order Rhodospirillales; family Magnetospirillaceae; genus Phaeospirillum. Next base: position 34,628 of record NZ_CAINTR010000184.1, on the reverse strand, counting down.
CCCATGGCGCCATAGATCCACGACCCGGTGCAGACGCTGGTCAGCAGGGTTTCGGCCGGCAGCGCGCGAATAAAGTCGTGCAGGCGCTGATTCCGCATCTCCTGGCGGGTGCCGAAGCCGCCCGGAATCAGGAAGGCGTCCATGGCCGGACGGTCGGCGAAGCTGTAATTGGGCAGAACGGTAAAGCCGGCCTGGGTCTGAACCGGCCGCATGGCATCGGCGATCAGGAAGGCCTCCAACTCGGGGTCGAAGCGCCGCGCCACCGATATGACGCCGTGGGGGGCGGCGTAATCGATGATTTCGGCATCCTTGAACACATAGATGCCGAGGCGGAATCCGGGGCGTGGGGTCATGGCGGAAGCTCCTTCGCGAGGGGGGAGGACATGACGATTTCGGCGGCCTGGCGCGCCGTTCGGGCCGCGTCGCGGTCGCCCTGGACGAAGGCGGCGACGATGGCGCCCTCGGCCAGCAGGAACAGCATGGCGGCGGTGGCCTCGGGCAGGCCCGCCTGATCCGCCAAGCCGCCGAGATAGGATTTGAGCTGGCGCTTGTGATCGGCCGCCGCCCGCCGGGCGGTGCTGGCGGGGTCGGCGAACTCGCCGGCGGCGTTGATGAACATGCAGCCGTGAAAGTCGGCGCGGCCGAACCACGCATCCAGGGCGTCGAACACCCGCAGCAGCCGCTGGCGCGGGCTCGCCTCGCCGGCCTCCACCACGTCCCGCAACCACGCCATCCAGGTCTCGTCGCGCCGCTTCAGCACGGCGGCGACCAATCCGTCCTTGGATTTGAAGTTGCGGTAGAAGCTCATCCCCGCCACGCCGGCTTCGGCGATGATGCGATCGACGCCGGTGGAGCGGATGCCCTCGCCATAGAACAGGCGCAGGGCGTGGTCCAGGATCACTTCATCGACGCGCGGACGACCTCGTGGCGGCATGACGGCCCTCGTTATTTAGAGAACGATCTCTATCATTATTAATGCGCCGAGTCACCCCGAAATCCGCTCGCCCGACATCGGTGGTCGCGATCAAGTAGGGGGAGCGACCAAACGCCTCAACTCGGTCAGCAGCGTCTCCTTGTCGGCGGCACCCTTTTGCAAGACCTTCTGAACGCAGCCGGCGAGGCGGTCGCGGTCCTCCTGGTCGATGTCCTTGGCGGTCAGCACCACGACGGGGATGGCATGCCATTCCGGATGGCGCCGGAGTTCGGAGACGAACTCGAATCCGTCCATCTCCGGCATCATCAGGTCGAGCAGGATCAGGTCGGGGGCGGACTCGGCGACGCGGTCCAGGGCGATTCGTCCATTGGCCGCCTCGATGACCGACCAGCCTTCCTTGGCCAGCATGCGACGCAGCATTTCGCGGTTGGTGTGGTCGTCCTCGACCACCAGGATGCGCTCGATGGGGCCACGGTCCTTGAAGCGGGACAGCACTTCGGCCAACTGGTCGCGGTCGATGGGCTTGGACATGAAATGGTGGGCGCCCAGGGCGTAGCCCAGCGCCTGGTCCTCGACCACCGAGACCATGATCACCGGGATCATCGCCAGTTCGGGATCGGTTTTCAGCGCCGTCAGCACCGACCAGCCGTCCATTCCCGGCATCATCACGTCCAGGGTGATCGCCGCCGGCTTGAGCGTCCGGGCCATCTCCAGCCCCAGCGGCCCGTCGGCGGCGAAGCGGGCCCGAAAGCCGTTCCCGGTCAGGAAGCGGCCGAGCAGGTCGCGGGCCACCGCGTCGTCGTCGATCACCAGCACCAGCGGTTGGCCGGCGCCGGGTTCGGCCTCGCCAGGGGCCTGCGCCGTCTTGGGATCGGTCACGACGACCGGCAGGCGGACGGTGGCCGTCGAGGAGACGGACGAGGGCTGCGATCCAGGGCATGTCTCCTATCCCGCCGGCCGTGTCCTGGTGGCCGACGACAGCCAGGCCAATCGCGACGTCCTTGTCCGCTACCTCGCGCGCGAGGGCCACGAGGTGGTCGCGGTCGCCGACGGTCTCGCCGCCGTCGAGGTGGTCTTCAAGCAGGCGTTCGACGTCGTGCTGCTGGACATGATCATGCCCGGGATGAACGGCGACGAAGTGCTGAAGACGATCAAGGCCGACCCCCGGCTGCGGTCGCTGCCGGTGATCATGATTTCGGCGCTGGACGCCTTGGACAGCATTGTCCGCTGCATCGAGGCGGGGGCCGAGGATTACCTGCCGAAGCCGTTCAACCGGGTGCTGCTGCGGGCGCGCATCGGCGCCTGCCTCGAGAAGAAGCGCTTGCGCGAGATCGAACTGTCCTATCTCAAGGCGGTGGAAAAGGAGCTGACCATCGCCCGCGAGGTGCAGCGGTCCATCCTGCCCAAGGCGTTTCCGGCCCATCACGCTTTGCTCGGCCATGGCCTGATGGACCCGGCCCGCGAGGTCGGCGGCGATTTCTACGACTTCTTCGCCCTGGACGACGACCGCATCGGCATCGCCGTCGGCGACGTGTCCGGCAAGGGGGTTCCCGCCGCCGTCTATATGGCCATGGTGCGGACCCAGCTGCGCGCCACCGCGCTGTTCGGCCTGTCTCCGGCCGAATGCCTGTACCGCCTCAACGAGCAATTGAGCGCCGACAACGCCGAGGGCATGTTCGTGTCGCTGTTCTACGGCATCGTCGACTGCCCGACGGGCGTCTTCACCTATGCCAATGGCGGCCATAACTGGCCGATCCTGCTGCGCGCCGATGGAAGCGTCGAGTGGATCAAGGGTACCGACGACCTTCTGGTGGGGGTGCTGTATGGCAGCGACTACCACAACGCCGCCGTGACGCTGGCGCCGGGGGATGGCCTGTTCGTCTATACCGACGGCGTCGTCGAAGCCATCGATCCGGCCGAGGCCGAATTCGGCAAGCACGGCTTGACCGCGGTCTTGGCGGGGCAGGCTGAGGCGTTGCCGGCGGCTCTCTGTGGCGGCGTGCTGGCCGCGGTGCGGGCCTTCGAGGGCGGCCAGCCGCACAGCGACGACCTGACCTGCGTGGCGGTGCGGTTCGTCGGCGGCCACGACGACGCCTCGTCTTTCGAGATGCGGATCGCCAACGACGTTGCCGAGATCGCTCGGCTGATCAACGCGGTACAGGCCTATTTCCAGCGCCGGACAGTGGCAGTCGAGGCCGCCTATCCCCTGACGATGGCCATCGAGGAGGCGGTCGCCAATGTCATCCGCCACGGCCACGCCGATGGCGGGATGCACGCCATAACCGTGCGCCTGACGTCCGATGCCGGCCAATCCATGGCGGAGGTGATCGACGACGGACTCTTCTTCGATCCGACGGCCGGCGATTCCGACAAGAGCGGCTTTGGGATCGGCCTGCTTTTGATCAAGACGATGGTCGATGGAATTGAGTATGTTAGGGATATGGAATGCAATCGCCTCCGCATGATCAAATCGCACCCTCGGTCCAGGATGCCGCCGCCATGAAAATCGCCGTCGTTCGACAGGAGGGTGCCGCCGTCGTGACGGTATCCGGCCGGCTCTCCAGCGCGGTGGCCGATCAGTTCCAAGAACAGTTGATGGCGGCGCTCGATGAAAAGCCCACGGCTCTGGTCGCTGATTTCTCGGAGTTGAAATTCATTGCCAGCGCGGGACTGAGAACGTTGATCGTCGCCGCCAAGCGGGCCCGCAGCGAAGGGTATCACGTCCACTTGTGCGGAATGGCCGAGACGATCCACGAAGTGTTCGAGGTCAGCGGATTGCTGCGCATTTTCGTTGTCCATCCCTCGCTCGAGGCGGGTTTGGCGGCGGTGGAGCAGGGCGGAACGGTGCCAACGCTCTGAGGATTGGCCTCCATCCGCATTTCGTCGGGGATCGTCGGCACCTGCACGACTTGACCGTCTCCGCGACGCCCTCCGGGGTCTGGGTACTTTCCGAATCTACCACGACGAGACCACGGCCGCTTATTGTCACAAGGGCGGGATGAGGTGCTTTCGATGCCCATCCCGGACATGAAGCCCGTTGAAGTGGGCTGCCTTTCCGAAGGAGGGCTCGAAATGGCGCTCAATAAATTCGCCGTGCCAGTCTTGGCCCTGCTCCTGTTTCCCGTCATCGTCGCCGGAGCCACGGTGCTCCCCATATCCTTGGCAATGGCGCACGACGACCAGGGCGCGCCGGTTTTCGAACGGCATGTTGGTGACCATATGGAGGGTCACATCGCCTTCCTGAAAGCGGAGTTGCAAATCACTCCGGCTCAGGAAGCGCTATGGGACAAGGTGGCGACGGCCATGCGTGCCGACGTCAAGGATTTCGAGCATCTGAGGCCGCAAACTTTGGCGACGGTTCCGACACCGCCGACGGCGTTGCGGCATCTGGAGGAGCGCGCTGCATATACGGCGCTGCAGGCGAAATGCGAACAGCGGTTCCTCGTCGCGTTCCGGCCGCTCTACGAGCAGTTCTCGGGCGCCCAAAAGCGTGCCGCCGACGACCTGCTCGGGCAGTGGCACGAAGAGCTGTAGGTAGTCCGCGACGCAAACATCAGGGGGCCGTCCGCACGGGAGTGCATCCGCTCATGACCACCCGATCTTTCCAAACCGTGATGATAGGCGCCCTGTTGGTTCTTGCCAGCTGCGTGGTCGCGCCGCTGACCGAGCCCGCCCCCTACCCCCCTCCGTATGCCCCGTATGCCGCCCCTTATGCCCCGTATGCCTATACCCCATATTACCCTGCGTATCCCTGGTATTTCGGACCGGAAATCGGCATCGGGGTCGGGGTCGGCCGAGGGTGGCATGGTCACGGAGGCGGCGGCCGGCGACGCTGAGGCCGGCCCGGAATCCCAATCAAGCGCCGTAGGAAAAGGCTTTCGCATGCGTTTAAGAACAATCCTTTTCACCGGCCTTGCCTCTGTCGCCGTGATTGTCGCCGTTGGCGGAATCGTGCTGAGCCGCATGGATTTCAATCCCTATTACAAAGGCCGAATCATCGACGCGGTCGCGCAGGCGACCGGGCGCAAACTCGCCATCGGCGGCGAACTGAAATTGGTGATCCTGCCGGTTCCGGCCCTGACCGTGACGGATGTGGCCTTTTCCAACCCCGATTGGGTGGCAAGCCCGCAGATGATGACGGTCGGAGAGTTGTCGGCCCAAATCGCTCTGCTGCCGCTTGTCTTCGGCGGACATCTGCACATTGATCGGCTGGTGCTGAAGGATGTCGATCTGCGGCTTGCCACCGACGGCAATGGTCGCGGCAATTGGCAGTTCGCCACGCCGGGGCAATCGGCAACCCCGCCGCCCACCGAGGGCGGTGGGGCGCGGGACGTGCCGGCTTTCGATGCGATCATGCTGCGGAACGTCGCCATCAATTTCGCTGACGGCCGCACCCATCGGACCAAGGCGGCGTCGTTCACCGAACTCTCGATCCTCGGCTCGGCGGCTGGCCCGATGACCGTCAAGGCGGCCGCTGTTTACCAAGATCTGCCGATCACGGTAAACGCCACCGTCGGCGCGCTGTCGTCCCTGATGACACCGGGGCAGCCTTACAGGATCGACGCCGCCATCGACGTGGCCGGCGCGACGATCAAGCTGATCGGCAGCGTGGCCGATCCGTTCATGGGGCGGGGCCTCGACTTGGCTGTCTCGCTCGACGGCCAGGATCTGGGGACGGTCGGTGCGCTCCTCGACGTTCCGGTGCCGGAGAAGCCCTACCATTTCACCGCGACCCTGAGCGGCAATATCGATGGAACCATGAGCTTGACGGCGCTGCAAGCGACGCTCGGCGCCAGTACCCTGTCGGGCGAGGCCCGGCTGGCCATGAGCGGCACGCGCCCGAAGCTAAGCGCGACGCTCGGCGCGTCCATGATCGACCTGACGGAACTGCCGAAGCCGAAGGCGACGGCGAGGCGATCCGGCGACGATGGCCGGGTCTTCGGCAAGGATCCGCTGCCGCTCTCGGCGTTGCGGACCGCCGATGCCGACATCACGCTGACCATCGCGGCCTTGAAAAGCGCGGCTGTCACGCTGCAAGACCTGTCGGCGCATCTGCTGCTCGACGATGGGACTCTGCGGATAAAACCCTTCGCCTTCAATCTGGGCGGCGGCCATGTCGAAGGCGACGCCGATCTTTCGGCCCATCAGACGCCTGCCGTGCTTGCCGTTAATATGGACGGCAAGCATCTCGATTTCGGCAAGATCCTGGCCCAAGGTTCGGGGTACGACATCTTGGAAGGAAGCGGTGATCTCGCCATCGCGGCCCATGGCACGGGAGACTCGGTGCGCGCCATCATGGCGACGCTCGACGGCACGTCGAGTCTGGTGATGGGCCATGGCGTCATCAAAAGCCGCTACGCCGACCTCGTCGGCGCCGATGTGTTTCGCGAGGCGTTCGCCTGGACGCAGGGCAAGCACGACAGCAAGCTCACCTGCATGGTCTCGCGCTTCGATATTCGGAACGGTCTGGCCACGTCGCGCGACCTGCTGATCGACACCAGCGATGTGACCATCGTCGGCGAGGGTACGGCCAATCTCGGCTCCGAACGGCTTGACCTCCAATTGACGCCACGTCCCAAGGAGGCCAGTCTTCTCAACCTCGCCATGCCGGTCGATATCGGCGGCACCTTCAAGCAGCCGACCATACGACCGAACCGGATGGCGGTGGCCAAGGACGTCGCCAAGGGCGTCGTGACCTGGATCAACCCGCTCTTCGCCCTGCTGCCGCTGGTCCTCGACGGCAACGATGACAAGACCCCGTGCATCGCGGCGATCGAGATGCGCAAACGCGGCACGCAGCCGAAGGGAGCGACCCAAGGCATCGGCGGGGCGGTGGAGGGGTTTGGCCGTTCAATCGGCAATATCTTCAAATGACACGGGGGCCGGCCCGGAAAATCACTCAGCCGCCTTGGCGGGCGACTCTCGATGCGGGAGCGGCGGAATTGGTTCCGGGTCTTGTGACGTCACCCGGATCAGGACTCCGCCGGGGCCGTGTCGCATCACCAGAATGCGCGATTGCTGCCAGTTCGCGATGTCTTCGGCCGGGAACCCGTACAATGCGGCAAGGTCGGCGACGCCGACCAGCTTGCTGGCGCCGCGACGATCCGATCCGCGAAAGCGGACCTGATTGTACAGCGCCCAGACGATCAGGGTGGCGCCGTTGAGCAGGGCCACGGCGCCGTACTCTTCCAGCGTGGCGAGGACGCGGGTGATCGCCGGCAGGCGCGGCCGTTCCGCCCCGGCGAACGTCCATTCGAACGTGTCGGTGACGAGGGCGGACAAATCCATGAGCGCGTCTCGGATGAGGTACAGATAGAGCAGCCACATCGCCGCCGACAACATCCAGTCGCGACGGCGAAAGGCCAGAACAACGGGACACTATGCTCATGGCGAGGATGGTGGGGGATCATGAGGCGTCTCCGGTGAAGATCGGTGCAGTCAATGCGAACATCCGACGGCGATCCCGCGACGACGGGCTCGAATCGAACCCTCAAATCCTAGGCGGATGCCGGATCGCGCCGACAGCGTCGGAAAGTACTCAACACCGGCTCTAAATCTCGGCCGGCAGGTAGTTTCCGATCCTCCCGCCATGCGGCCCTACCGGTGTTGACTGAGAGTTCACGGCGAAGGGAGGCCACGGGTGGAGGATCCTTACAAAGCGCTCGGCGTGGCGCGCGACGCCAGCCAGGACGACATCCGGCTCGCCTACCGCAATCTGGCCAAGCAGCACCATCCCGACCTCAATCCGGGCAACGCCAAGGCGGAGGAGCGGTTCAAGACGGTGTCGGCCGCCAACGAGCTGCTCTCCGACCCGGTGAAGCGCGGCAAATTCGACCGGGGCGAGATCGACGCCGCCGGACAGGAACGGGCGCCGCAATCGTCCTACCGCGACTATGCCGAGGGCGAGCCCGGCCGCCGCTACGGCCGGTCCGGTCCGCAGTCGGGAGGCTGGTCCGCCGAGGATATCGGCGACATGTTCGGGTCGATCTTCAACACGGACCCCCGGCCCAAGGCCCCCGTGCGCGGACGGGACGAGCATTATTCGCTGACAACCGACTTTCTCGACGCCGTCAACGGCGCCACCAAGCGGCTGACCCTGCCCGATGGCCGTATCCTGGATGTGAAGATCCCGCCAGGAACGGCGGATGGCCAGGTGCTGCGCCTGCGCGGCCAGGGCGGCGGCGGCGGCAATGGCAGCCCCGACGGCGACGCCCTGATCGAAATCCATGTCCTCGCCCATGGCTATTTTTCGCGCGACGGCCAGGACATCCGGCTGGACTTGCCGGTGACCTTGTCGGAAGCGGTGCTTGGCGGCCCGGTCGAGGTTCCGACGCCGGGCGGCCCGGTGCGCATGCGCGTCCCGCCCCATTCCGACAGCGGGACCGAACTGCGGCTGCGCGGCCGGGGGGTGCCGGCCCATGGCGACCGGACCGCCGGCAATCTCTACGCCACCTTGCGCGTGGCGCTGGGCAAGCCGGATGCGGCCCTGGAGGAATTCCTCCGCAACTGGAAACAGGAACGCCCGGCCGATCCCAGGCGGGCGATGGAGGCGGGCCGATGATCACCATCGAGGTTCTCGTCACCCAGATATCCGGCCTGCAACGCCAGGATCTGGAGCGTTGGATTTCCAACCAATGGGTCCGGCCGGACGGCCGCGCCGGCGCCTATGTGTTCCGCGAGATCGACGTGGCCCGGGTGCGGCTGATCCGGGAGTTGCGCGACGAGATGCAGGTCAACGAGGAGGCGCTGCCCGTCGTTCTGTCGCTGCTTGACCAGTTGTACGACCAGCGCCGCCGCATGCGTGAACTCGGCGACGCGCTCCGCCGGGCGGCGCCCGACGAGGTGCGCCGGACCTTGGCGCGTCATTTGGCCGAACTGACCGGCAGCGAGTAGTTTCCGATCCTGCCGCTCCCGCCGGGGTGTCGGCTAAGGTCGGGGCAATCAATGGATCGGAACGCCGACCGACCGAGGCTCGTCCCGGCGATGCGTGCCCGATGAACTCAACCCGAGGGATGCCCGCGATGAAAGCTCTTGTCTATCTGGGTCCGGCGAAGAAAGCCCTGGAAGAACGCCCGATGCCGGAGATCGCCGCGCCCACGGATGTGATCGTCAAGGTGACGAAGACGACGATCTGCGGCACCGACCTGCACATCCTCAAGGGCGACGTTCCCAGCTGCCAGCCCGGCCGCATCCTCGGTCACGAGGGCGTCGGTGTCGTCCACTTGGTCGGGGCGGCGGTCACCGCCTTCAAGCCGGGCGACCGGGTCCTGATCTCGTGCATCAGCGCCTGCGGCAAATGTGTTTATTGCCGCAAGCTGATGTACTCCCATTGCACCACCGGCGGCTGGATTCTCGGCAACACCATCGACGGCACCCAGGCCGAGTTCGTCCGCATTCCCTATGCCGAGACCAGCCTCTATCCCATCCCCGACGGGGCGGACGAAGAGGCGCTGGTGATGCTGAGCGACATCCTGCCGACCGGCTTCGAATGCGGCGTACTCAACGGCAAGGTTCAGCCGGGAAACACCGTGGCCATCGTCGGGGCCGGTCCGATCGGACTCGCCGCCCTCCTCACCGCGCAATTCTATTCGCCGGCCGAGATCATCATGATCGACCTCGACGACAACCGCCTGGAGATCGCCAAGCGCTTCGGCGCCACCGCCACCATCAACAGCGCCGACGGCAAGGCCGCGGCGACGCTCATGGCCATGACCGGCGGTCGCGGGGTCGATACCGCCATCGAGGCGGTGGGCATTCCGGCCACCTTCGAGCTTTGCCAGGGGATCGTCGCGCCGGGCGGCACCATCGCCAATATCGGCGTCCATGGCACCAAGGTGGATCTTCACCTGGAGAGCCTGTGGGACCGCAACGTCACCATCACGACGCGCCTGGTCGATACCGTCAGCACGCCCATGCTGCTCAACATCCTGCGGTCCGACAAGCTCGACCCCAAGCTGCTGATCACCCATCGTTTCAAGCTCGACCAGATCCTCGACGCCTACGAGACCTTCGCGCACGCCGCCAACACGCGGGCGCTCAAGGTGATCATCGAGGCCGAATGACAATACGGCGAAGGGGTAGGCCGCCGCTGTGAAGGAGGAAAGTCCGTCATCGCGGGAGGCGGCGCTCTCGGGACTGTCTTAGGTTCTGCGTCGATCACTCGCCAACGGCATGGCGGAGCGCCCCGACGCGACGTTTTTTAATGGGATGACGCTTGTCGATTCGGCCGGCCGCCACTATCACTCAAGGGTCACTTCACTTTGGCGGCCCGGACGATGACATCACGCTTTCCCCGCACGCCACTGCTGGCCGGTTCGGACGTCGAGGCCAAACGCGCCGAATTGCGCGCCTATTTCCATGCCACGTTCGACGCCTACGAGTCGCTGTTCGACGTCCTCGACGGCGACGAGGCGTATTACCGCAAGCCGATCAGCCTGCGGCATCCGCTGATTTTCTATTTCGGCCACACCGCGACCTTCTTCATCAACAAGTTCATCCTGGCCGGGCTGGTCGAGCGGCGCATCGACGCGCGCCTTGAATCCATGTTCGCCGTCGGCGTCGACGAAATGAGCTGGGATGATCTGGACGACAGCCGTTACGACTGGCCGAGCGTGGCCGAGGTGGCGGCGTATCGGGCCAAGGTCCGTTCGGTGGTGGACACGGTCATCCGCGAGACGCCGTTCACCCTGCCCATCGGCTGGAGCGACCCGTTCTGGGCGGTGCTGATGGGGATCGAGCATGAGCGGATCCATCTGGAGACCTCGTCGGTGCTGATGCGGCAGCATGCCTTGGCGTATGTCCGGCCTCGCCCCGCCTGGGTTCCCTGCCGCCAGGCCGGCGACGCCCCGGACAATGTCCTGGTGGACATTCCGGCCGGCCGGGTTTGCCTCGGCCGCCGGTTCGACGAGCCGATCTACGGCTGGGACAACGAGTATGGCGAGCACCATGCCGAGGTTCCGGCCTTCCGGGCGGGCAGGCATCTGGTCAGCAATGGCGAGTTCCGCGCTTTCGTCGAGGATGGCGGCTATGCCGACGACCGCCTGTGGGATGACGAGGGGATGGGCTGGAAGCGCTTTGCCCGCGCCGAGCATCCGACCTTCTGGGTGCCCGGTGACGGCGACTGGAAGCTGCGTCTGCTGACGGAAGAGGTGGCCATGCCCTGGGATTGGCCGGTCGAGACCAATTGCCTGGAAGCGCGCGCCTTTTGCCGCTGGAAGGCCCGCGCCACCGGCTTGCCGGTGCGCCTGCCGACCGAGGACGAGTGGAACCGGCTCTATGACCATGCCGGGCTCGCCGACGTGCCCCCCGACTCGCCGGCCGCCGCCAACCTCCATCTCGACCACTGGGCCTCCAGTTGTCCGGTCACCACCTTCGCCCATGGCGACCTGTTCGACGTGGTCGGAAACGTCTGGCAGTGGTGCGAGACGCCGACCTATCCCTTCGACGGCTTCCAGGTCCACCCGATCTACGACGACTTCACCATTCCCACCTTCGACGACCGCCATGCCATCATCAAGGGCGGCAGCTGGATCTCCACCGGCAACGAATCCCGCCATGCGTCCCGCTACGCCTTCCGCCGTCATTTCTTCCAGCATGCCGGCTTCCGCATTGTGGTCACCGACACGCCGGTGACCAATCCGGCCTCGGCCTACGAGACCGACGCCCTGCTGTCGCAATATGTCGAGTTCCATTATGGCGATGAAGCCCTCGGTGTGCCCAATTTCCCCAAGGCGTTGGCCGACATCGCCGTGGAGGCCCATCGCCGCCATGGCAACGGGCGTTTCGAGCGGGCGCTCGACATCGGCTGCGCCACCGGCCGCGCCAGCTTCGAACTCGCCCGCGCCTTCGCCCAGGTGGTCGGCATCGACTACTCGGCGCGCTTCATCCAGGTGGGGGCCAGGCTGGCCGAGACCGGCAGCCTGCGCTACACCATGGCCGACGAAGGGGAGTTGGTCACCTACCACGAGCGCCGGCTCGACGCCCTCGGCCTCGCCGAGACCGCCGGACGGGTCGCGTTCTGGCAAGGCGACGCCTGCAATCTGAAAGACGTCTTCACGGATTTCGACCTGATCCTCGCCGCCAATCTGATCGACCGCCTTTACCGCCCGCGCCTGTTCCTCGACGACGTGGCGCGGCGCCTCAATCCGGGCGGGCTGCTGGTGCTGGCCTCCCCCTACACCTGGCTGGAGGAGCACACCAAGCGCGAGGAGTGGATCGGCGGCTTCAAGAAGGATGGCGAATCCTACACCACGCTCGACGGACTGAAGGACGTACTCGGCGCCCAGTTCGACCTGGTGCAGGGGCCGCAGCCGGTGCCCTTCGTCATCCGCGAGACCCGGCGCAAGCATCAGCACACCGTGTCCGAACTCACCATCTGGAAGCGCCGCTCCTGACGCGACCCGCCGGGGAGGAGGCTATTTTGGCTTGGTCACGAACGGTGGAACGCGGCCGAGCAGCGCTTCCAGCATGACCAGTTCCTCGTCGGTGTGATTCTTGATCGGCATTTTCTCCATCACCGGGCCATGGGGGCCGGGATGGACGAGGCGTGGGGTCTCGTGGTGGTGGTTGTCGACCTCCTCGCTCAGGGCCGGCGCCCCGTTGGGGGTCATCACCGCATGTCCATAGCAGACGCAGACATTCATGGAGGCGGGATCACTCTCCAGATAGGCCGCCGTCCCCCGGATGCCGATATTGGCCAGCGGCGTTTTCAGGCTGATCGGCTTCGGGCCGAAGACCGAAAGGATGCGCCCGCTCACCAGGGTCAACTCGCGCACCATGACCCCCGGGGCCTGTTCGGAGGGCCGGTCGGCGATGGTGACCTGACTGTCCGCCCGGAGCAGGAAGCCGTCGTCGCCCACCACGAACACCGCCTCGCTGTCCGGACCGGTGGAGACCACATCGCCCGGAGCCACCGGGGCGCCCACTTCGGCCGCGACGCCGTTGATCTGGACGAGGCCCGTGCGCCTGTGAAGGACACTGGCTGGTGGCGGCGGCGCGGCCGGCATGGCGAGGGGGCGCCGTCCACCGCCCCACATCGTCCCCACCACCCCGGCCGCCAGCAGCCGGTACAACCACGCGCGGCGGGGCCGGTCGATGTCCTTACCGGGGGTCGGCGGTATTTTCGTCGTTCGGGACTTTTTCATCCGACCTTGCCCTCGATGGGTGGTTTCTCCCTCTCGTCCGGAGGACGAACAAGCCGGGGGATCTTAGCGCGGAACCAGGGCCCGCGACAGGACATGGCGGCGGTGCCGCCGCCTCGCTCCCGGCGTCTTATACATTTGCGGTCGAAAAGGGGGGCGCTCTTATGCCATAAGAATTAGGTGGATGGATTGCCCGTCAGGGGCAGGTCGGGTGGGGGGCGTTTGATGGCGACAGGCCGAAGATCCGACTCGTTCGCCCGGCGATTGGGCATCAGCATCGCCGTGTTCGACGTTTTCGTGGTCGCGCTCGCCGCTTGGCTGCTGCAAGACAGCTATGACCTGCGGCGCGAGCAGGCCGCCGTCGCGTCGAGCAACATCGCCGAGATCCTCGACCAGAACGTCGCCGGCATCATTGACCGAGTCGATCTGGCGCTGCTGGATGTCGCCGGCCGTTTCAAGCAAAAGGGCGGCAGGGATTCGGAGATCGACGGTCTTCTCGGGGAACTGCTCGGGCGATTGAGCGATGTGGCCAGCCTGGGGCTCGCCAACGCCGATGGCGACGTGGAAGTCTGGACCGGCCCCATGCCGGCTGTTCGGGCCAATATCGGCGACCGCGACTATTTCAAGATGCTGCGGGACACGCCGGGAGCAGGGTTGACCATCACCAAGCCGGTTCAGGGGCGGATCACCGGCAAATGGCAGATCGTACTCGACCGCCGCCTCGACCACCCGGACGGTTCGTTTGGCGGGGCCGTCTACGCCGTCGTCATGATCGAACACTTCGAGAAGCTGTTCTCGCGTCTCAATGTCGGTCCGCACGGGGCGGTGGTCCTGCTGGACGGCGACCTTAATTTGAGCGCGCGCTATCCGGGCGGAGCCGGTCCCTACCCGGTGTCGGAGGCGCTCCGCACCGCCGTCGCCGCCCATGCCGTGGCCGGAACCTACCGGGCCAAGGCGGGGCCCGAGCAGGCGATGAAGACGATCTCCTATCGGAGGGTCGGCGCTTATCCCCTGTATGTCATCACCTCGCTGGCCGACCAGGACTGGCTGGCCGAGTGGCGGGCCACCGCCATGGGGGTGGCGGGGCTGGTGGCGCTGTTTCTGGCGGCGACCTTGTGGATGGCGCGCATGGCCCATCATGCGTGGCGGCAAGCCGAGGCGGCGCTGGAGAGAATCGAGGAGCTGTCGGACCTGAACACCGCGGTGATCGAGGCCATTCCCATGGGAGTGCTGGCGTACAAGGCCGAGGGGGGCTGCATCCTCGCCAACGAGGCGGCGGCGCGGATCGTCGGCGGTTCGGTCGATCAACTGCGGGCGCAGAATTTCCATGATATCGAGGCTTGGGCGGCGACCGGGATGCGGGCCATGGCCGAAACGGCCCTGGACACCGGCGAACGGCAGCATCTGGATGCGCGGTACCTTTCCTCCTTTGGTCGAAATATCTGGATCGCCGGTTCTTTTTCCCGGTTCGTCCTCGGCGAAAACCCCCATCTCCTGCTGGTGTGCCGCGACATCGCGGATCAGAAGTTGGCCGAGGAGACGTTGCGCGCCAGCGAGGAACGCTATCGCGGGCTCATCGAATCGCAGTGCGATTTCATCGTGCGGATCGACTCCGGCGGTCGGCTCGCCTTTGTCAACGACGCCTTCGCCCATGCTTTCGGGCGCCGGCCCGAGGATGTCATCTCCGACCTTTGGCAATCCTACGTGCATGAGGACGACGTCGAGGCGACCGCCCGGGCTCTTGCCGAGGCTTGCCGGCCCCCAGCCTACCGCGCCACCGTCGAGAGTCGCATGACGATGCCGTCCGGCCCGCGATGGGTGGCGTGGGAAGGTGGCGGCATCCGCGACGTCGACGGCCGCATCGTCGAGGTGCAGGCGGTCGGGCGGGACATCACCGAGTGGGTGGCGTATCGCGAGCGGCTGAACGGCTTGGTGAAGGACCTCGACACCTCGAACCGGGAACTCGAGCAGTTCGCCTATGTCGCCTCGCATGACCTGCGCGAACCGCTGCGGATGATCAGCAGCTATATTGGGCTGCTGGATCGGCGGTACCGCGATCTCTTCGACGACGATGGGCGGGACTTCCTGGAATTCGCCCGCGAAGGAGCCCAGCGCATGGATTCCATGGTCCTCGACCTCCTGGAATTCTCGCGGGTCGGCCGGATCGGGGACCCCTTCGTGCCGGTTTCGCTGAAGGAGGTGTCCGACACCGCCCTCAACAATCTGAAGCTGACCGTCACGGAGAGCCTGGCCGAGATCACCGTCGCTCCCGACCTGCCCATGGTGACCGGCGCGCGCGGAGAGTTGGTCCGGCTGTTCCAGAATCTTGTCGGCAACGCCATGAAGTACCGGCATCCCGCGCGCGCCCCCCGGATCGCCATCGGTGTCGAGGCCGGCCCACACGACTGGACGGTGTCGGTCTCGGACAACGGCATCGGGATCGCGCCGGAATATTTCGACCGGATCTTCGACATTTTCCAGCGCCTGCATACCCGAAAGGAATACGAGGGCACCGGCATCGGTCTGGCCATCTGCCGTAAGATTGTCCACCACCACGGCGGGCGCATCTGGGTCGAATCCAAACCCGACGGGGGCAGCACCTTCCTCTTCACCTTGCCGCGCCAGGGGAAATCCTGACGGGAGATGCGCCGCCGGGTCACGACAGCTCCAGCGTCTCCTTGTGTCCGAAGCCGCGGGTGTTGTCGATCAGGACCATGCGGACGGGGGTCAGGCGATAGAGGGTGGCGCCGGAGAAGGCCTTGAGGACCATGGCGGCGGCGGCATCCGGCCGGGTCAGGAAGGAAAAACGCCGGGTGAACAGGGCCAGCAGGCGGGCGCGGGCGGCCAGGTCGGGGACTGCCTCCGCCGTGCCGGCGATCTGCACGCCGCGGATGGCGGCGTAGTCGGTGTAGTCGGGCGCCACCGTGGCGGCGACGCGCGGCTCGGCGGCGAGGTCGCGGGAATGGCGGCTGCCGGGGTCGGACACCCAGGCCAAACTCATGCCGTCACGCACATAGAACAGGCTGGCGGCATGCGGCCCCTCCGCTCCGGCGGTGGCCAACGACATCACATGGTGGGCGTCCAGGAACGCGGCGATGCGGCCGTCCAGTCCGTCGGTCATGCCACGCCCGGCGCCGGGGGGGTGGTCGGGGCCGGCTCGCCCCACCGCCGGAACAGATGGTGGGGAATGTCCAACTGGTCGAAGGCCTTGCCGATGATGTGGTTGACGATGTCGTCGATGGTCTGCGGCCGATTGTAGAAGGCGGGGACCGGCGGCAGCACGGTGGCGCCGTAGCGGACCGCCTGGGCCAGCATTTCCAGATGGCCCTGATGCAGCGGCGTCTCGCGCACCAGCAGGATCAGCGGCCGCCGCTCCTTGAGGCAGACATCGGCGGCGCGGGTCAGCAGGTTGTCGTTGTAGGAGTGGACGATCCCCGACAGCGACTTGATCGAGCACGGCGCCACCAGCATGCCGGCGGTGCGGAAGGAGCCGCTCGCCACCGAGGCGCCGATGTCGGCGTGGGAATGGACCACGTCAGCCAGGGCTTGGACGTCCTTGACCAGCCAGTCGGTCTCCTCGGTGATGGTGCGGCCGGCCGAGGGCGACATCACCAGATGGGTTTCCACGTCGGCGACGTCCCGAAGGGCTTCGAGAGCCCGGATGCCGAAGATCGCCCCCGACGCCCCCGATATGCCGATGATCACTCTGCGCATGGTTTGTCCTCCGGGGGTGCTAGTGGGCATAGAGATGGTCGGGCAGCCACAAGGCCAGTTGGGGAAAGAACAGCAGCAACACGATCAGCAGCCCCTGCGCCACCAGGAACGGCAGGATGCCGAGATAGATGGCTTTCAGGCTGATATCGGCGACCTGGGCCCGGATGACAAACAGATTCATGCCCAGCGGCGGATGGATCAGGCCGATCTCGATCACCACCACCAGCATGACCCCGAACCACACCGGATCGAAGCCGTTCTCGATCACCAGGGGAAAGAAGATCGGCACCGTCACCAGGATCATGCCGATGCCGTCGAGGAAACAGCCCAGCACGATATAGATCATCACCAGGGTGGCCATCACCGCCAGCGGCGACAGCCCCATGTCGCGCACCCAGGCCACCAGGGCGGTCGGCACCTGGGTCAGCACGGTGAAGTAGGAAAACACATAGGCGCCGATGACGATGAACAACAGCATGGCGGTGGTCTGTACCGCCCGCAGGGCGCACCCCCACAGCCCCGCCAGGGTCAGGCGGCCGGTGGCCATGGCCAGCCCGATGGCGGTGAAGGCGCCGATGGCCGCTCCCTCGGTGGGGCTGAACCAGCCGAGATACATGCCGCCGATGGACAGGCCGAACAGAAAGGCGATTTCCCACAGATTGGCCAGATGGCGCAGCCGCTCGCGCCACGGCAGGGTCTCCTCGCCACGGGCCCAGGACGGGAACACCTTGATCACCACCAGGACGGTGACGAGGTAGAAGGCGGTCAGCAGCGCCGCCGGCACCAGCCCGGCGGCGAACAGCTTCAGCAGCGATTGCTGGGCGACGATGGCGTAGATGACGAAGATGATGGACGGCGGAACCAGGATCCCCAGGGTGCCGCCGGCGGCCACCACCCCGGCCGACAGCCGGTCGTCATAGCCGCACTGGCGCATCTCGGGGATGGCGACTTGGCTCATGGTGGCGGCGGTGGCCAGCGACGAGCCGCAGATGGCGCCGAAGCCGGCGCAGGCGCCGATGGTGGCCATGGCCTCCGAGCCGCGGAAGCCGTTGAAGATGGATTTGGAGGCCTTGAACATCTTGGCCGACATGCCGGCCTTGGACGTCACCTGCCCCATCAGGATGAACAGCGGCACCACCGACAGGGCATAGCCGGAGGCGACCTCGAACGGGGTGGTGCCGACGATGATCAGCGCCTTGTCCCAGCCCTCGATAGCGGCGTAGCCGACCGTGCCGACCACCGCCAGGGCGACCGCCACCGGCACCCGGATGAAGATCAGCACCAGCAGCGACAGCATGCCGATGATTCCGACCAGTTGCGGCGTCATGGCGTCCTCCCCGCCTGGAGCACTTGCCGCAGGTCCGACAGGATCAGGGCGACCAGCGCCGCCAGGGAGCAGGCCGCGCCCACCAGCATGGGCGCCCACAGGACGGTGACCGGGATCATCAGGTCGGAGGTGATGTCGCCCATGTCGTGGGCATCCTTGGCCTCGCGCCCCATCACCACCAGCATGACCGCCATCAGGGCCAGGCCGCACAGCTCTCCCAGGATTTCAAGGCACAACAAGGCGCGGGGGCCGACGAGATGATCGACGACATCGACCTGGACGTGCTTGCGGCTGAGAAAGGTCTGCGGGACGCCCAGAAACACCAGATAAGCCATCATGATCTTGACCAGCTCGATCGCCCCGCCGATCGGTTGGTTGAACACGTTGCGCAGGAAGACATCGACGACCGTGATCATCATCATGGCGATAAGCGCCACGGCGGCCGCGATCTCCAGCCCCCCGGCGAGGCGGTGGACGCGGGAGGGCGGCATCCCTCCGATGGCCCGCGGCGACGTCATTGCGCATTCCCCTTGGCCGCCGCCATGCGCAGCTTGAAGGACGCCATCATCTGCTCGGCCTTCAGGCCCTTCTTTTGCTTGTCGGCGATCAACTCGGCCATGGCCGGCTGGACGGCGGCCTCGAAGGCCTTGCGCTCGTCGGGCGTCAACTCGATGATCTCCATGCCGTTCTTGCGGGCCCAGGCCTTGCCGCCGGCGGCGGCATCGTCGGCGGCCTTGCCGATCGCCCAGGCGATCTTGTCGCCGCTGTTGTCGTCGATCACCGTCTTGAGGTCGGGCGGCAGATGGTCGTAGGTGGCCAGATTCATCACCAGTGCGAAGGTGGTGACGTTGGCGCCCCAATCAATGGCGTATTTGGCGTTGGCCTGAAATGATTCCAGCGCCTCCCACGCCAGCAGGGCGCCGTCGATGGTGCCCTTGCTCATGGCGTCGGCGATCTGGGCGGTTTCGGTATAGACCGGAACCGCCCCGAACGCCGTCAGGGCCGCTGCCGCCACCGCGTCGGGATGGCGGATGCGCAGCCCCTTGAGATCGGACGGCTTACGGACGGCGACCTTGGTGGTCAGCAGGGCCAGCGGCGTGCCGGCGGTCAGCGCCAGCACCTTGACGCCCTTGTGCTCCTCGCCCAGGAATTCGGGCAGCAGCTCGGTCAGCGCCTGGGAGGCGACGGCGGCGTTGGGGACGATGAAGGGGATGTGCGACAGCTCGGACAGCGGAAAGCGTCCCGGCGTTCCGCCGTGCATGGAGATCGCCACGTCGGCGACGCCGGTTCGCGCCAAGTCGTATTGGCGGGGCATGGCGCCCAACTGGCCGGAGGGATAGATGGTGGCGGTAAGCCGCCCCCCGGACTGCTGCTTCAGGGTATCCGCCCAGCTTTGCAACCAAAGAGTGTAGTGGTTGTTGAAGGGCTGGAAGGTGGACAGTTTGAGCTCGATATTCTGCGCGCTGGCCCGCAGCGGTACGAACGGCGACATGGCGGCAACGACGAATGCCGTCAGCAGAACGAAAATCCTGACGTTCATGGTCCCCTCCCTCGTGCGGCCCGTATTTTCGGACCCGTCGGCGCCGGTTGTTCCGGTGTCGGCATTCACTTTAAGCTTTGACCCGGCAGGCGACAATCGCTTGCCGGGTCGAAGTCCTCCGTCGCTACCTCTTGAGCAATTGCGAGCCGAAGAAGCGGGCCGGCAGCGAGCGCACCAGATCCAGCGAATCGGCGGCGGCGAAATCCTCCAGCCGTAATTGCGGGTTGACGGGGCGGATGCGCTCGAACGCGGCACGCGCCTCGGCATCGCAGGGCGGCGGGATGGTGGCGTCGATCATCATCTTCGACCCCATGCGCTGCCACAGGCCGGTGCCTGGCGCCCCCAGTTCCGGCAGGCTGGCGTCCATGGCATGGTTGTGGGTGCCGGGGATGATGACCACGTCCTCGGACGGGTTGACGCGGGTGGTGATCGCCCACATCAGTTCGGCCGGGTTGAAGATGTCGACGTCTTCGTCGACCGCGATCACCACCTTGGGATGCTGGTATTCCGACGACAGCGCCGCCATCATCAGGTTCTTGGCCTCGCCATAGGCCCGCTGGGTCATCTGGATCACCACGCCGAACACGCCGGGCAGCACCATGACGTTGTGCAGGATGGGGCCACCGCCGATATCCTTGAGGCGGCGGTAGATGGTGGCGCTCATGGGGATCTTGTGGAAGACGCAGCCCTCCATCTCGGAGCCGTTCTGCAAATTCTTGAAGATGGCGTCCTTGCGCCGCGTCATGCACTGGTATTCGACGACGGGATTCTTGCCGGTGCCGGTGACGTAATAATCCTGGAACTCGGAGAACGGCCCCTCCTCCTCGCGGTAATGCGGCGGGATGTGGCCTTCCAGCACCAGCTCGGCGTCGGCGGGGACTTCCAGGTCCACCGTCTTGCACTTGACCATGCGGACCGCCTCGCCGAGAAAGCCGCCGGCGATCTCAAGTTCGTCGAGACCATAGGCGGCGGTGGTGGCGGCGGCGGCATAGTAGGCGGGATGGTGGCCGATCATGATGGCCACCGGCATGGGCTCGTTGCGCTCCTGGTATTTGACGTAGTTCTTCCAGGTATGGCGGGGATACAGCAGGATGCCCGACTTGCCCGGCCCCTTGATCTGCAAGCGGTGGAAGCTGAGATTGCGCTGCCCGGTATCGGGGTCCTTGCTGATCACCAGACCCGACCCGCAGACCGGACCGCCATCGCGCTGGCCGGCGATATGCACCGGCAACTGGGTCAGGTCGAACTCGCCCTTCATGAACACCATTTCCTGGACCGGGGCGTCGGTCACCATTTCCGGCTTGATCATCTTGCCCATCAGGTCGGCGACGGTCTTGACCACCGTGTTCTCAGTGGCGCCGAAGGCGAGGGCGGCATGACGGACATTGGCGGGAGCCTGACCGAGCGACCGCCAGCCATGGGGCAGGTTCTCGAACAGCACCGCCTTTTCCCGTGACTGGTAGAGCAAGGAGCCCATCTGAGTCAGGGGATCGACCGGCTTGTCCACGCGGATGAGTTCGCCGGCGGCTTCAAGGTCGCTGATCCAAGTGCGCATCGTCTTGCGGGGGGAGGAAGAAGTCATCGCCGGGTTCTCCGTAGGCTAGGGACTGACGGGCGTGAAAGTCAAAATATTCTGCTAGACAGAACGTCATTCTGTGTTGTAGAACGACGTTAGCATCGGCCGCGCGACGGTGTCAAAATTTTTGTGGGTATATGGCGGAGGGGGGATGGTGGAGGAGACATCGACGAGGTCGCAGCAGCCGGGCGCCGAGGGCGGGGTGGCGGCGCTGGAGCGGGGGCTGGCCATCCTCGACGCCTTCACCCATGGCCGCGCCGTGCTGAGCCTGGTGGAGTTGGCCGCTATCACCGGCCTTTACAAAAGCACCATCCTGCGGCTGGCGGTGTCGCTGCTACGCCTGGGCTACCTGCAGCGCCAGGACGACGGCCGCTATCGCCTGGGCGCCTCGGTCTTCCCGCTGGGACGCATTTACCAGAGTTCCTATAACCTGCGCGATTCGGTGGTGCCGGTGTTGCGTTCCCTGGTGGCGCGCACCGGCGAGACCGCCTCGCTCTATGTCCGCGACGGCGACAGCGAGGTGTGCCTGCATCGGGCGCCGTCCCCGAATCCGGTGCGCGACGCCGGTCTCGCCGAGGGCGACCGCTTCCCCATCGACGACAGCGCCTGCTCCCTGGTGCTGTCGGCCTTCGCGGGAGCGGCAGGCGAGGTCTACGACGACGTGCGCCGCGACGTGGTGGTGGTGGCGTGCCCGAGCCGGCGCGTGCCCGGCGTGGCGGCGGTGGTGTGCCCGGTGTTGGGCATGGATCAGAAGCCGGTGGGGGCGCTGATCCTGTCCGGGCCGGAATCCCGCTTCACCGATGCGGCGGTGGCGGAGATGAAGCGGGGGCTGGTGGACGAGGCCAGTACCCTGACCCGCCAGCTTGGCGGCAATCCGGGCATCTTCGCCGGGTTCAGCGGCTGAGGCCGGGCGCAAAAGAACGGGGAGGCGTTTCGGCCTCCCCGCGTCTCACTTATCTTCCGTGCCGTCACGGGCGCGGGATCAGAATTCCGCCCAGTCCTGGTCGCCGCCATTGGCCTTGGCGGCGAGGGTGGGGGCGGGCTCCTTCGCCTTGAGCTTGGCCAGATGCGACTGGCCGGCGGCCGGCTTGGCAGTGATGCGCTTGGCCGGCGCCACGCTCTTGGCCGGGCGGGCGGCGGCGGGGCGGGGCGCGACGCTGGTTTGCATCGCCTGCCCGCTCAGTTGGAAGAAGCCGATCAGGCGGTTGAGTTCGCCCGACTGATCTTCCAGGGCATGGGCGGCGGCGGCGCTTTCCTCCACCAGGGCGGCATTCTGCTGGGTCATCTCGTCCATCTGGGTGACGGCCTGATTGACCTGATCGATGCCCGCCGCCTGCTCCGACGAGGCGGCGGCGATCTCGCCGACGATGTCGGCCACCCGCTTCACCGAGCCGAGGATTTCGTCCAGGGTCTTGCCGGCGCCCTTGACCAGATCGGCGCCGTTGGCCACTTCGCGGCCGCTTTCGGAGATCAGCACCTTGATTTCCTTGGAGGCCTGGGCCGAGCGTTGGGCCAGATTGCGCACCTCCTGGGCCACCACCGCGAAACCCTTGCCGGCGTCGCCGGCCCGTGCCGCCTCGACGGCGGCGTTCAGGGCCAGCAGGTTGGTCTGGAAGGCGATCTCGTCGATCATGCCGACGATGTCGCCGATCTTCTGGCTGGAGGCCTCGATGCGGCCCATGGCCGCCACCGCGTCGGACACCACCTGACCGCCGCCGGCCGCCACTTCACGGGCGCCGGCCGCCAGTTGATTGGCCTGCTGGGCGTTGGTGGCGTTGGCCCGCACCGTCGCCGCCAGCTCTTCCATGGAGGCGGCGGTTTCTTCCAGGGCGCTGGCCTGCTGTTCCGAGCGCTCCGACAGATCCTGACTGCCGGCCGCCACTTCCGAGGCGGCGGAACCGATCTGGCCGGCGGCGCCGTTAATGTTGGTGACGATCTCCGACAGCTTGTCGGCGGTCTGGTTGACGTCGCCCTTCAGCTGGTCGAACAGGCCGCCATAGGGATTGGTGATGCGTTTGGTCAGGTCGCCCTGGGCCACGGCGGCCAGCACCTGGGCCACGTCCTTGAGCGCGATGCCGGTCAGCGACACCAGAGTGTTGACGCCCTGGCACAGATTGAGCAGGAAGCCGTCCTTGCCGGCGAGGTCGATGGCGCGGTCGAGATCGCCCTGGCTGGCGGCCTTGGCCACCTCGGCCACCTCGGCGACGATGGCGGCCTCGCGTTGGCGCTGTTCCTCCTCGGCCTTGCGGCTCGCCTCCTCGGCGGCGCGCTGCTCTTCCTCCATGCGCTTCTTGTCGATGGCGTTCTGCTTGAACACCTGGACCGCCTGGGCCATCTCGCCGATCTCGTCCTTGTAGTCCAGCGCCGGCACGGTGACGCCGAGCTGGCCTGCCGCCAGATCGCGCATGGCGGTGGTCATGGCACCGACAGGCCGGGCGATGGAGCGGCTGATGGCGATGGCGAGGATGACGCCGAGCAGGATGCTGACGCCGCCGATGACGATGGAGACGTTGATCGCCTGGGCGAGTTGGTCCTTGGCGACGTTGGAGCCGTCGGTCCCCGCCTGGCGGTATCTCAGCGACAGGTCCTCGCCGATCTCGTCGATCTTGCTGGCGGTGGTGGTCGCCTCCAACGCCGCCGCCTTGGCCTCGTCGCTGTCGAGGGCGGCATTCTTGCCCTTGAAGCTGACGAGCTTGGTCGCCTTGGCTTCGTAGTCGTCGATCAGCTTGCCGATGGCCTCGACCTTGGCGAGGCGGTCGGGATCGATGGTGGCGGCCCGCAATTTTGCATGATTTTCACGGGCGATCTTGAAGGCCTCCGCCGCCTTGGGTAGGCGGCTGGCATCGTCGGTGGCCAGTGACATCCAGATGTAGAGGCGGCCCTGGAACACCCGCTTTTCGATCCGTTGGACCAGGGTCTCGTTGCCCACCAGCCGCAGCGCGTTGTCGAGGGCGACGGAGCTGACCTTGCCGGAATAGATGGCATAGCCGCTTAAGGACGCGATCAGCAGCACCAGGACGCCGAAACCGATCAGCAGGCGCGAGGCGATTTTCATATTGTTGAGCATTGGACGGGTTCCCCCAGGCTTATTTTTTTAAGGTCAGGCGGCGGCTTGGGCGATGACGTCCCTGTCGCGCTCCAGCAGGTTGTCAAGGTCCAGCAACACCACCATGCGGCCCTCGACCGAGACGATCCCGGACAGGTAGCCCTGGCGGCCCTGGTGCTCCAGGTCGGGAACCGGCTGGATGTCCGCGCCGGACACCGTGACGATGTCGACCACGGCGTCGGCCAGCAGCCCCACCATCATCGCGCCGATAGCGACGACGATGATGACATGGGTGGGGGTGGCCTCGGTCAGGCCGTGGTGGAAGCGGGCGCGCAGGTCGATGATGGGCACGATGACGCCGCGCAGATCGATGACGCCGCGCATATGCTCCGGCGCCTCGGGCAGCGACGTGGTCGGCGTCCAGCCCTTGATCTCGCGGATGGCCATGATGTCGACGCCATATTCGTCGCCCCCGACCGTAAAGGTGATGTATTGGTGCGACATGGCTCCCCCCGCGTCTGAGTGGATTGCGAACGTGTCCGTCCAAGTGCCGCCGAAAACCGGGAGGCCTCAGTCCGCGCTAATTTAGCCTTATCTTGATTAGATGCTATGATAAAGGGCACGGAGCGGCAAGCGCTTAGGTATTAGTCCATAGGGGTAGAACGATCAGTACAGGCGGCGGCGGAACAGCCAGGCGGCGCCCGGCAGGGTCACGGCGGCGATCACCAGCATGGGCCAGATGCTCTGCCAGGCCAGCTCCGCCGGCAGCGCCTTGAGAAACAGCCCGTGCATCAGCACCAGGATATGACGGATGGGATTGGCCAGGGTCGCCATCTGCAACCAGTCGGGCATGTTCTCCACCGGGGTGGCGAAGCCCGACAGGGTGATGGCGGGCACCACCACGAAGAAGGCGCCCAGGATGGCCTGCTGCTGGGTGGACGACAGCGCCGAGATGAAGAGCCCGACGCCGATGATCGACAACAGGAACGCCACCAGGGCGCCGTAAAGCAGCAGCACCGAGCCGATGAACGGCACCCCGAACCACAGTTGCGCCGCCACCAGGATGATCGAGCCCTCGATCAGGCCGATCACCAGGGCCGGCACGGTCTTGCCCACCAGGATCTCCCACGGCCGCAACGGCGTCACCAGCAATTGCTCGAAGGTGCCCAGCTCGCGCTCGCGCGCCACCGACAGCGCCGTGACCACCAGCGCCACCACCTGGGTCAGCACGCCCACCAGACCGGGCACCACCACCCACAGACTCTCCAGGTTGGGATTGAACCACACCCGGACCACCAGGGCGCCGGGCGCCGCCGGCAGGTTCTGGAGCGCCGCCCGGTCCTGGTTGTAGCCGGCGATGATGGTGTTGGCGTAGCCCATGGCGATCTGGGCGGTGTTGGAGCGCCGTCCGTCCAGGATCAGCTGGACCGGCGCCGATTGTCCGGCCTCGATCCGCCGCGAGAAGTCCTGGGGCAGCCGCAGCGCCAGCATGGCGTCGCGGGCGTCGATGGCTTGCGTCATCTGCGCCTCGGTGGCGACGTGGATGATGTGGGCCATGGTGGGAGCGCCCTCGAACCGGGCCAGCAGCTCGCGGCCGGCCAGCCCGCCATCTTCGTTCAGCACCGCCAGGGTGACATGGGTGACGTCGTAGGTGGCGGCGTAGGAGAACACCGCCAGTTGGACCAGCGGCGGCACGATCAGCACGAAACGGCTTTTCTTGTCGCGCCAGACTGCCAGCATTTCCTTGATGATCAGGGCGAGGATGCGTCCGAACATGGCTCCTCCTAGTCCAGCCGCTTATGGGTGCGGCGCAGGGTCACCACCAGGAAGAATGCGGCGATGACGGCCAGGGCGGCGCTGTTGGGCAGGATGACGCTCCACAGGTCGCCGGCCAGGAACAGCGTTTGCAGGATGGTGACGAAGTAGCGGGCGGCGACGGCGCGGCTCAGCATCTCGATCCAGGCCGGGGCGCTGGAGGGTTCGAACACGAAGCCCGACAGCATGAAGGCGGGCAGGAAGGCGCTGACGATGGCGATCTGGCCGGCGACGAACTGGTTCTTGGCCACCGTCGAGATCAGCAGCCCCATGGCCAGGGCTCCCACCAGGAACAGGGCCGAGACCGCCATCAGCACCCAGAGCGAGCCTCGCAGCGGCACCTGGAACAAGGCGGTGCCTAAGCCCACCGACAGGATCATGCCGGCCATGCCCAGCACGAAATAGGGCACCAGCTTGCCCAGCAGGATTTCCGCCACCGAGACCGGGGTGGCGATCAGCGCCTCCATGGTGCCGCGCTCCCATTCGCGCGCCACCACCAGGGCGGTGAGCAGGGTGCCGATCAGCGTCATGTTGATGGCGATCAGGCCGGGAACCAGGACGTCGCGCGACAGCATCTGGGGATTGAACCACACCCGGGGCTGGGCGACGACCGGCACCGCGACGGTCTGGCCCCGCTGGCCGGCTTCATGGGCCAGCCACTTGCTCCACACCCCTTCCACATAGCCGCGCATCAGCCGGGCGGTGTTGGCGTCGGTGCCGTCCAGCAAAACCTGGAGGGGGGCGTCGTCGCCGCGTCCGGCCTTCTCCGCGAACGCCGTCGGGACCACCACCACGCCCTTGAAGCGGCCGGCCACCATGCCCTGCTCCGCCTCGCCACGGTGGCGCAGCTCGGTGACGCGGAAGAACGGCGAATCGGCGAAGGCGGCCACCAAGCTGGAGCCGGCGGGGGTGGGGCTTTCCACCACCACCGCCAGCCGGATGTCCTTGGCGTCCAGCGACACGCCGTAGCCGAACAGCAGCAGCAGGACCACCGGCAGCACCAGGGCGATGACGATGCTGGACGGGTCGCGGATGATCTGAAGCGTTTCCTTGCGGATCAGCGCGGCGAGGCGGCGGAGGTTCATGAGGCCTCCTCCCGGTCGGCGCGCTCCACCAGGGCGACGAAGGCGTCTTCCAGCGACGGGTCGGGCAGGGTGGCGGAGCGCGCCTCGGTCTTGATGGCGTCGGGGGCGCCCAAGGCGATCATGCGGCCGCGGTAGACGATGCCGATGCGGTCGCAGTATTCCGCCTCGTCGAGGAAGTGGGTGGTGACCAGCACCGAGACGCCCTCGGCGGCCATGGCGTTGATGTGGCTCCAGAACTCGCGTCGCACCAGGGGATCGACCCCCGAGGTCGGCTCGTCGAGGAACAAGATGTCGGGACCGTGCATGATGGCGGCGGCCAGGGCCAGACGCTGCTTGAAGCCCAGCGGCAGGCCGCCGGCATTCTGGTCGATCATGTGCTCCAGGCCGAACACCGCGATCATGCGGGCGATGGTGTCGCGGCGATGGGCGCCGGTCAGACCGTAGACCCCGGCGAAGAAGTTGAGGTTCTGGCGCACGCTGAGATCGGAATAGAGCGAGAATTTCTGCGACATGTAGCCCAGGCGTTGGCGGGCTTGCGGCGCCGCCGTCGCCAGGTCGATGCCGGCGGTCCGCGCCTCGCCGCCCGAGGGCGGCAGCAAGCCGCACAGCATGCGGAAGGTGGTGGACTTGCCGGCACCGTTGGGACCGAGCAGGCCGAAGATCTCGCCCGCCGCCACCGCGAAATCGATCTTGTCCACCGCGACGAAATCGCCGAAGCGCCGCGTCAGGCCCTTGGCCTCGACCACGGTTCCGCTTCCGCTGTGACGGCCCCAGGACGGCAGCGCCGGAATGGCGGCGTTGCGGTGTTCCAGCAGGGCGACGAAGGCGTCTTCGAAACGGGGCGGGATCGGTTCCACCGTCGCGCCGGGGGAATCGGTCAGCTCCGTCGCGGTGGGCGGCGGAGCCTTCTCCGCCATCACCAGCCTGACCCCGGCCCCCTGGATCAGCGAATCGGCCACGTCGGCGCGGGCGCGGGCGGCGGCCTGGACCGCCCGCTTGTCGGCCATGCCGCGCACCACGAAGGACCGCCCGGCGAAGCGCCCGGTCAGGACGGCGGGGTCGCCGTCGTAGAGCAGCTTGCCCCGATCCAGCAGCAGCACCGAGTGGCAGCGTTCGGCCTCGTCCAGATAGGCGGTGCTCCACACCACCCCGACGCCGGTCTCGGCGAGGCCGTGGACCATGCGCCACAATTCGCGGCGCGACACCGGGTCCACCCCCACCGACGGCTCGTCCAGCAGCAGCAGCTTGGGGGTGGCGATCAGGGCGCAGGCCAGCCCCAGCTTCTGCTTCATGCCGCCCGACAGCTTGCCGGCCAGCCGGGATTCGAAGCCGCTCAGGCCAGAAAAGCCCAGCAGGCGGTCGAAGGTGGCCCGGTGCTCCTCCGGGGCGAGGCCGCGCAGGTCGGCGTAGAGCGACAGGTTCTGGATGACGCTCAGATCCTCGTAGAGGCCGAAGCGCTGGGGCATGTAGCCGATGGCGGCGTGGATGCCGGCGGTGGCGGTGACGCTGTCATGGCCGCAGACGGCGACGTCGCCGCCATCGGGGACCAGCAGCCCGGCCAGCAGGCGGACCAGGGTAGTCTTGCCGGCGCCGTCGGACCCCACCAGCCCGGTGACCTGGCCGGCGGGAATGGCGGCGGAGACATGGTCCAGCGCCGTGGTGTCGCCGAACCGCTTGCCCACTTCGCGGATGACGGCGAGGGGCTCCACCTAATCGATCCGCACGGTGACCGGCATGCCCTGGCGCAGCCGGGAATCGGGGTCGGAGACGACGATGCGCACCCGATAGACCAGCGAGGTGCGCAATTCGGGGCTTTCCACCGTCTTGGGGGTGAACTCCGCCACCGGCGACACGAAGCCGATCTGGCCGTGATAGACCTTGGCCGGAGCGGAATCGGTGGTGATCTCCACCTTGGCGCCGGGTACCGCGCGTCCCAACTGGCTTTCCGGCACCCAGGTGCGCACCTGCATGGGCGAGGTCAGGGCCAGGCTGAGGACGGTGGCGCCGGGCAGCATGGTCGAGCCGGGCTCGCGCACCCGGGTCAGGATGACGCCGTCGGCCGGGCTGAACAGTTCGGCATCGGCGAGGCGGCGGCGCATCAGGTCGGCGGTGGCCTTCTCGGCATCGACCTGGGCCTTGGCGACGGCGATGTCCTCGGAGCGGAAGCCCTTCTCGGCCAGGGCCAAGGCCTCGCGGGCATGGGTCAATTGGGCGGCGGTCTGGCGCAGGTCGGATTTGGCGTTGTCCAGGGCCTGACGCGACACGTTGGCGTCGAGGGTCATGGCGGTGGTCCGGTCGAATTTCTCGCGGGCGTTCAGCGCGGCCGCCTCGGCTTGGGCGACTTCGGCGCGGGCCTGGGCGATTTCCTGGGGCCGGTTGCCGGCTTCCAGCTTGTCCAGATTGGCGACGGCCCCGTCCTGCCGCGCCTGGGCGATGCGCAGGGCATCCTCCAGATAACCCTTGTCCACCACCGCCAGCTTCTGGCCGGGGGTGACGTGGTCGCCTTCCTCCACCAGGATGTCCGCCAGTCGTCCTTCGACCCGGAAGCCCAGGTCCACCTGACGGACATCCACGTTTCCATACAGGACGGGGGCGTCGCCGGAATGGCCGGCTTGCAGGCGCCAGATGATCAGCCCGGCTCCCAGCAGGGCGGCCAGGAGAAGCGCGGCAACGATCTTGGCGGGGCGTTTCATGACGGGCGGTTCCTGTCCGTTGCGGCGGCGGGGGCCTCCGGACAACTCTACCGCAGCTTGGTGCGATCCGCAGCACGGTACCGGATTTTAGCCGCCGAACGCCTCGCGGGCGCGCTGGGCGAGGCCGCTGGCCACCGAGATGAATTCGCCGCCGGCGCTGATGCGCTCCTCGCCGAAGCGGCGCGCGAAGATGGCGCGCACCGACGGCACCAGCGACGAGCCGCCGGTCAGGAAGACGCGGTCGACCTTGGCCGTCGGGGTGGCGGTGGAGTCCAGCAGGCCATCGACGCAGGCCTCGATGGCCTCCAACTCCTTGCCGATCCAGCCTTCGAACTCGGTCCGGGTGATCCGCCGGGAGACCACCACCGGGGCATGGTCGAAGTGGAACAGGGTTTCGCCGCCACGCGACAGGTCCAGCTTGGCCTGCTCCACCGCGCGGTAGAGGTGGTAGCCGAGATTGTACTCGATCAGCGCCAGCAATTGCTCGATCTGGTCGGGATGCTCCACCTGCCGCTGGAGGTCGCGCAGCAGCCGCAGGGTCTGCGGCGCGTTGAGGAAGGCGACGTGGTGCCAGCGTTCCAGCTTGGCGTAGACCCAGGCCGGCATGGGCAGGGTCTTGCCGCCGCTGTCATAGGTGGTGTTCTTGCCGAAATGGTCGGACAGGCCGTGCTCGACCATGCGGCGGTCGAAGGCGTCACCGGCGATGCCGACACCGGCGGTGCCGATGATGGCGTCCTCGGGGCGGCTCAACCGGGCGCGGCCGGGGCCGAGGCGGATCAGGCAAAAATCGCTGGTGCCACCGCCGAAATCGGCCACCAGCACCGTCTGGTCGCGGTCCAGGGTGCTTTCATAGTAATAGGCGGCGGCGATGGGCTCGTACTCGAACAGCACCTCGCCGATCCCCGCCTTGGCGAAGGCCTCCACCAGCCGGCCGGTGGCGTAGTCGTCCTCCACCTTGCCGCCCTCGGCGACGAAGCGTACCGGGCGGCCGGCCACCACCCGCTCGACCCTGGTCCCGCCGGCGGCCTCGGCGGCCCGGCGCAGATGGCCGACGATCAGCGCCACCAGGTCCTCCAGGCTGTAGGTCGTCCCCAGGATGGTGGTGCTGCTGAACGACCGGCTGGTGAGGTAGGACTTGAAGGATTGCAGGAAACGGCAGTCGCCGTCGCCGTGCAGATAGGCGTCGACGGCCTCGAAGCCGACCAGCGGCCGGATGCGCCGTTCGGCGTCGCGGTGGGTCTTGTCGAAGGCGAGGACGGAGCGCAGGGTCGGCGCCGGACCGGCCGACGTGGCGAAGGGAACGACCTCAGTCGCCCCGCCTTGCCGCGCAATGGCGACGGCGCTGTTGGTCGTCCCGAAGTCCATTCCGACGTACATGCGCGGTCCTTGCCGGTCCATTGGGTCGGCGGTTCTAGCCTATCCGGCCGGGGCGGAACAAGGGGCGATGCCGCCCTTCGCCCATTCCGCTTTCTCCGGCGGGGGCCTTTACGCTAATCTGCCGCCGGATTTATCCGCGCCCGCCCTCCTGTCTGGGAAATGTCGACATACCATGAGCGATCTCCAACTTATCGACAGTCACAAGCTGATCTACCACCCGCAGCGTGTCGCGGCGCTTCTTGAGGCCAAAGGGGATTGGGAGAAGGCCAAGGCGATCTATCCCATCTATGTGGAGCTGGGGCCGGTGGGGGCGTGCAACCACCGCTGCGTCTTCTGCGCCTACGACTATATCGGCTATCAGACCCGGACGCTGAGCTACGAGATGCTGTCGGAGCGGATTCCCGAAATGGGCCGTCTCGGCGTCAAGAGCATCATGTTCGCCGGCGAGGGCGAGCCCATGCTCCACAAGGACATCTGCAAGATCGTCCAGCTCACCAAGGCGTCGGGCATCGACTGTTCGTTCACCACCAACGCCACCGCCGTGCCCAAGGATTTCTGCGACGAGGCACTGCCTCACGTCACTTGGCTCAAGGCGTCGGTGAACGCCGGCACCAAGGAGACCTACGCCAAGATCCACCGCACCAAGGAAGCCCATTTCGATCTGGCCATCGCCAACCTGACCAAGATGGTCGAGGCCAAGAAGGCCCGGAACCTGTCGGTGACCGTGGGGGCGCAGATCCTGCTGCTGCCGGAAAACGCCCATGAGGTCGGCACTCTGGCCGAGATCTGCCGCGACCGCATCGGGCTCGATTATCTGGTGGTGAAGCCCTATTCCCATCTGGGCCACAGCCTGACCCAGGCCTACAAGGACCTGGACTACAGCCAGTTCCTGGCGCTGGAAGACAGCCTGCGCGGCCTGTCCACCGACCGGTTCAGCCTGGTGTTCCGCAAGAACACCATGCGCAACTACACCGCCCAGGATCGCTACACCCGCTGCTACTCGACCCCTTATCTGTGGGCCCACATCATGGCGTCGGGCAGCGTGTTCGGATGCGGCGCCTATCTGGAAGACAGCCGCTTCGACTACGGCAACATCAACGAGAACAGCTTCCAGGAGATCTGGGAAGGCGACAAGCGGCAGGCCAACCACAATTTCGTCCGCAACGAGATGAGCATCGACGATTGCCGCCGCAACTGCCGCATGGATGAGGTCAACCGCTATCTGTTCCGCCTGATCGACAACCGGCCGTCGCACGTCAACTTCATCTGAGATCGGGGCGCCGGGGCTTTCGACCTCGGCAGCCTTGGCGACGTCAGGCCGTGTTCCGGGCGGCTTGTGACGAGTCTGGCGCGGAGCGCCTATTGAGGGAGAGATTTTCCCTCAGCCATGTCGAGCAGCGTGTTGAATTGAATAATTTCAGAGATCTCTCGGTCTGTCTCATATGTCAGGTTTCTCCTCAGGTGGCCCTCATCCCTATAAATGAACTCACCATTTATTTTTGATGTGCAGGAGGTGCCATCGCAAAGGAAATCTTCGGGAGAGAGTACGGATACGCCATTTATCCCATCAAAATGTCGAAGGATATCATGTGGTTTTTTCTGCGTTCTGTTGAAGTATGCCTTGTCGAGTCTGTCTGTACTTCCGCGGCATGCCTCTCGGAGCGACGAGCTGCGGAGAAGAGAGGTTTTTTCGGTGATGACGCAGGGAACGGGATCGGCAGGCCAGTGCGGGATATCCGACACGATTGCCACGGCTCTGCCCTTCGCGGAGATTTGCGGAAGCAGCTGACGTAATCCGGTCTCCAATAACTCGAGACCGGCCGCTTCGTTGGGGATGTCGCCCTCTTTTTTAATCAGTTGTGCCGTTACGGGGCTCCAGGCAGAGGCCAGGATAACAAGGTTAACATTGTCGTTTTCAATCAATGACATCGCTTCTCTGTACACGCCGTCACAGTTTTCCATATAATTTGGAAGGCCGACCGTGAATATTGCAATGTTGTGTGTATTAACGATAGCGGTGCAGCCTTCGACAAGGGCGATTGAGATGTCCCTATTTCTTGCGGCAGCATCGAGTATCGACATGAAGTGCGTTGCATTGCTGTCGCCCCAGACGACAACGTGAAATTTTGCCGTCTTCCAGTCCTTTCCCCCGACACAAAGACTCTTACCCCCAGATGTATAGTGGTGAGGGCAAGGCCAGTCCCACATCACGTTTAAAGCCCGTATGGCTTGGAGCGAAGTGGGTATTCTTTGCGGAACGCCGGCGGTCAGCAAAATAACAGCACAAAAACATCCAGCAATAGATTCACTCAGCAAAAATACCGAGACGACTCGCTTCCACGACCAATTGAGTCGACGGCAGGGCAGTTCAATATATGCCCATGAAAACCACGCCATAAATGTCGATAGCGCAATTACCAGAGCATACTCATCGGCTTCTGCGGCATGTGCACCAGAGTAGTGTCGTAAGAATACGATAATTGGCCAGTGATATAGATAGTATGAGATGAGTCCATAAAATACAAAAACTTTATTTGAAAAGAACCGATGTGTCGCCGATATCCTTCCGCTATCGTACAAAAACAACCCGGAGCCAGATGCTGTTATAATATATATTTGCAACGAATGGGTGGCGCTTTTTAGCGGTCCGATAACAGCAAAAATGATCGTCGCGATCCCCAGCAAGGGGAGCGTTTCGCTGAGCCAGGCGAGATGCTGCCCCTTTATTCTGGGGAGGAGGGATATGCCGCCCCCAAGAGCCAGTTCCCACGCCCGAGTGTATGGCATGTAGAACGCTGCCATTGGGTTGCTCTGAAGGGTCAGGAAGTTTAAGCCCAGTGACGCGGCGACTATGCTGACAAACAAGGGCGCAAGATATTTTTTCCCTGGGAACAATTTCATGAAAATAAAAAATACAGTGGGCCATATTAAATAGAACTGCTCCTCAACACCCAGCGACCATGTGTGAAGCAGCGGCATCGTGTTTGCCGCAGCATCAAAGTATCCTGTGTTATAGAAAAAGAAATAGTTTGCTGCGCCGACCAGGGAAAAAAGCCCGCTCTTGGAAAAATATATGTAGTCGCCTGGGGTGAGTATGAAGTATCCGGCAAATGAACATGCCAGCATTAATATAAAAATAGCTGGCGCTATTCTTTTTATGCGCCTTACATAAAAGGATGTGAATGAAAATGTTCCGGATGTGTGGCTTGAGTATATGAGTCTTGTTATGAGGTATCCGGATATTACAAAGAAAACATCGACGCCAACAAATCCTCCGGGCAGGGTTGTTCAGTTCTCCTCATGCTGCCCTGTAGCCCATCGCGTGAAGCGGGTTCAGGGCATTGATGTAGAGTTCCCGGCTGATGTTGACGGTGCCGTTGG
>NZ_CAINTR010000183.1 GCF_903853455.1 uncultured Magnetospirillum sp. | reverse complement strand
GGGCCGGTCTCCAGTCGGGGCTCCGCCCCTCCTTACGTCCGGCCCCAGCGGGCAATCATACCGGCCATCATAGTTGTCGCTCAACCGGCCAAGATAATTGTCGGCGGCGAGCCTACGCGGTCGAAGGCGGGCGGCGCATGCATGCCATGATCACCGATCTGCTGGAGTACTCCCAGGTCAAGATGGACACGGTGGCGGTGGGGCCGGTCAATTCCGAGCAGGCGCTGGCGACGGCGCTGGACAATCTGCGCGGCCTCATCGAGCAGAGCGGGGCCGGGATCAACCGGAGCACCCTGCCGCTGGTGCTGGCCTCGGCGCCGCAGGTGACGCGGCTGTTCCAGAATCTGGTGGGCAACGCCATCAAATACGCCGCTCCCGGCCGCCCGCCCGAGGTGATCATCGGAGCTGATTGCGACGGCGAGTTCTGGCAGTTCTGGGTCCAGGACAACGGTATCGGCATCGACCCGCAATACCATCAGCGCATCTTCGGCCTGTTCCAGCGTCTGCACGACCGGGCCCACTACCAGGGCACCGGCGTCGGGCTGGCGCTGTGCAAGCGTATCGTCGAGCGCCATGGCGGGCGCATCTGGATCGAAAGCGAGGCCGGCCGGGGAGCGACCTTCCGTTTCACCCTGCCGGTCGCCCGCGAATCCGCCGATCTGGCCGTGGCGGTGGGGTAGGGGGGGGGACGATTACGGCAGCCGTTGTCGCAACGTGTCGAGCAGACGGTGGAATTGAGGACACACGGTCGCAACGTGGTCGATTCGCTCAACAAGGCTCCTATTGAACTCTTCGTATTTGCTGTTCACCCTGAATTTCTTCAATTTTCCAGGCTTCCCAGCGTCCTCCATGTCCGGTCTCAGCGTAATGAGGCAGGATACCGCGTCCAGTTCTTCTGGCGTCAACTTTGTGGTATCGAGCGCGGCGACATACCAGCTTTCGAGGGCACGGACTGCGGCGACGATGGCGTAGTCGTCGTGTCGATTGCCGGTGGTGCGGTCA
This sequence comes from uncultured Magnetospirillum sp., assembly GCF_903853455.1. GTDB lineage: Bacteria > Pseudomonadota > Alphaproteobacteria > Rhodospirillales > Magnetospirillaceae > Phaeospirillum. The sequence goes on along the minus strand of NZ_CAINTR010000183.1, from coordinate 60,011 downwards.
GATGAAGATGGCCATAACCAATGATCTATAACGCTTTCAACGTAGCGGGATCGTGTCGGGGCGTCCCAGGGCGGCGTTGGCAGCGGGATAGATGGTTCTCGGTCGTGCATTACCTGTAGGTTGTCGGCGTCGTGAACGATGACGACGATGTCGCAAGCCGGCTTGTCGGAAGTCGGGAAAGGCGGAGAAAATGCCAGACGCGTTCGGTCGGCAGGGCTTGTTTGGCACCACAGGCGAGCTTTATCGTCACCACCCTCAGTTTTGCGTCTTCGTGTCGCGTCCGTGTAGGCGGGCTGAAGTCGGTGAGGCACCAAGTGGATTGGAGAAGGGTGTGTCTTTTGCAGATGGTCGAGAAGGGCCTCGACAAGCATCTGGTCTCGGTGCCCCTCGCCAACGAGACCGAAGACCACGGTCGGCGTCGGCATCAATCCTCGCTACCCGCTAACGCGTAGGGAATTTCGCCATCGACGAAAAGTGCGGAGAGATTCTTGCCCCCTTTGCGACGTTCCCACTCTTCCCTTGTCCAATTGGGGTCTGGGCGCACCGGGTAGAACTCGGTGTGGCCATTTTCGATGCGGTGAACCACATAGACGCGGTGGTCCGGGTTGAACAGATCAAGTTCGTCCAGTGCCGCCGGATTGTGGCTGGTCATGAAGACCTGCCGTGTCGGGTCTGCGGCAACCGTATCGATGATATTGCGGACGAGTTTGCGGACGAGCCCCGGATTGAGCGTACCATCCACATTGTCGAGAGCAAAAATCCTGGGGGAGTCAGGGTGATGCAGCAGTACGGCGACGAACAGGAGGTATAAAGCGCCCTCACTGGCATCGTAGGCCGAGAGAGTTGATCTTTCTGGCTTCATGAAGCCATCAATAAAATAGACAACATCTTCAAGCGATGGCACTGCTCCGGGGACTACTCCTGGGTCCTGACGTCCCGATGTGGCAAATTCAGCCCAACCGCTGGCGCGAATGACATCCTGTACGTTGCGCCAATAGGGTGTTTTTCTGTTGCCTATCCAGGAGCGCCGTATCTCTCTTAGAGCCGCTGCCAATCGCCCTCCGGTCAAGCCGAGGGGGTGCGCTTGTCGTGCATCAAGGGCTTGGCCACGGAGAACGGCTGTCTGTGGTGCATATATGGCGTAACGCGATAGGGCATCCAGTTCCGCCCTATCCTTCTCGTCGAGGGGGAGGAAGGCTTTGAGGGCGCCGTAGAGACTCTGGAATGGCTCGATTTTCGCGCGCTGGCTGGCCTCGGTCAGCAACGGGTCGTCCACTAATTTGGCTCGCACGCTGCCGCCGATATTCTTACCGAATAGACGATTCCCCCTGATATCGAGTCGCTCTGAATTGATGTTTAGGGTCTCGCTGCCATCGCCGGCAATGGCCGACAAGGCATAAACGCAATTATCGGTCTCCGCCGTCAGTTTGAATTCTTTCGGAATTTTCCGACGTTTAAAAGCCGCCTTGAACATCTTGGGCAGTGAAAGTCTTACCCCGCGCTGTTCCAGGTCGCGTGGGGCGATCCCGCCGCCCAGAGCCGCGCTGACAATGCCGATGGCTTCGATGACGTTGCTCTTGCCGGCACCGTTCGGACCGATGAACAAGTTGAGACGCCCGAATTCGAGCGGGCTCTTTCCCCCATTCACGATGGAGCGGAAGTCCCGGATGGTCAGGCGCTTCAACATTCAGGCAGTTCCTCGGAAAAGATAGTGCGAAGTCTATCCTTCCGATTGGGGCTCGGCAACCCGCCTTCCCTACATCTCCTCGCCCGCGATCGCCTTGTCGAGCAGGGCGATGGTCTCGGCGACGCCGAACAGCTTGATGAAGCTGCCCATGCGCGGTCCCTGGTCGTTGCCCAGCAGCACCTCGTAGCAGGTCTTGAACCAGCTCTTGAGGTCGGCGAAGCAGGGGCGCTTGCCGATCTCGTAGACCAGATTCTGGATGTCCTCGGGCGTCGCGTCGGACGGCAGTTTTTCCAGCCCCGCCTTGAGGTCGGCGAAGGCCTGGGCCTCGTCCGCCGTCGCTTTGCGGTAGGTCTTGTTGGGCTTCACGAAGTCGCGGTAATAGGCGATGGCGTAGCCGACCAGACCGTTCAGGATGGGGGCGGTCTCCGGCGCGGCGCCGGGCGCGTAGCGCTGGATGAAGCCCCACAGCACCGCCGGGTCTTCCGAATGGCAGACGCTGACCAGATTCATCAGGATGTTGAACGACAGATGGGCGTCCTCGGCCGGCGGCTGGCCGGCGTGGATGTGCCAGACCGGGTTGTCCAACTGCTTGGCGGCGTCCTCGGCAGGGAATTTGCCGAGGAAGGTCAGGTAATCGTCCACCACCCGCGGGATGGCGTCGAAGTAGAGGCGCTTGGCGGTCTTGGGCTTCTGGTACATGAACAGCGCCAGGCTTTCCGCCGGCGCGTATTTCAGCCAGTCCTCCACCGCCAGTCCGTTGCCCTTGGACTTGGAGATCTTCTGGCCCTGGTCGTCGAGGAACAGCTCGTAGGTCAGGTTCATGGGGGGCGTGCCGCCCAGGATGCGGGCGATGCGGGTGGACAGCTCCACCGACGGGATCAGGTCCTTGCCGCTCATCTCGTAGTCGACGCCCAAGGCCACCCAGCGCATGCCCCAGTCGGCCTTCCATTGCAGCTTGCAGGCGCCACCGGTCACCGGCGTCTCCACCAGGGAACCGTCCTCGTTCTTGTAGACGATGGTGCCGGCCTCGACGTTGCGCTCGACCACCGGCACCTGCAGCACCACCCCGGTCTTGGGGCAGACCGGCAGGAACGGCGAATAGGTGGCGCGCCGCTCCGGCCCCAGGGTCGGCAGCACCACGTTGATGACGGCGTCATAATGGCGCAGCACCCCCAGCAGGGCCTGATCGAACCGGCCCGACATGTACCAGTCGGTGGCCGACTGGAACTCGTAGGAGAAGCCGAACCTGTCGAGGAAGCTGCGCAGCCGGGCGTTGTTGTGGTGGCCGAAGCTCTCATGGGTGCCGAACGGGTCGGGGATGCGGGTCAGCGGCTTGCCCAGATGCTGGCGGACCATCTCCTGGTTGGGGATGTTGTCGGGCACCTTGCGCAGCCCGTCCATGTCGTCGGAAAAGGCGAACAGGCGGCTGGGGATCTCGGGAGCCAGGATGGCCAGGGCGCGCCGGACCATGGTGGTGCGGGCCACTTCGCCGAAGGTGCCGATATGGGGCAGGCCCGACGGGCCGTAGCCGGTCTCGAACAGGACATAGCCCTTGTCCGGCGTCTTGCCTTTCAACCGCTCGTCCAGCAGGGCGCGGGCCTCCTGGAACGGCCAGGCGGTGGCGGAGCGGGCGAGGGTGGCGAGATCGGACATGGCGAGGACTTTCCGTTTAAGAACAAGAGCGGAAAGCTAGTCCTGCCGGGGGCCGCGCGTCAACCGCAAGGGACGAGGGCCAGATACGCGGCGCACCCTCCCCCTTCCGTCGCGCCGCCGCTCCGGGCACACTGAGGCCCGCAACAGCCGGAGACAAAAGATGGCGATGACTTGGCGGGTGACGGTCGTGGCGGTGGCGGCGGTGGTTCTGTCGCTGGGGCAGGCCTCGGCGGGCGATCCCGATGCGCTGTGGAAGATCGTCGATGGCCAGTGTCGGCCTCACCAATTGGACGGCGGCGACCCTACCCCATGCGTCCAACTGGACACCCGGCCGGAAGCGGGGTTCGCCGTGCTCAAGGATCGCGTCGGAATCGCCCAGTTCCTGGTCATCCCGACCCTGCGGCGGAGCGGGGTGGAAAGCCCGGAGCTTCTCGCCGACGGGGCGCCCAACTACTGGGCCCAGGCCTGGCGGATCAAGGCCCTGGTCGAGGATCGGCTGCACCGCCCCTTGGCGCGCGATCAGGTGGCGCTGGCGATCAATTCGGCGTTCGGCCGCAGTCAGAACCAGCTTCACATCCATGTGGACTGCATCCGTCCCGACATCCGCGACGGCATCCGCCGCCAACTGGCCGGGATCGGCGAGCAATGGGCTCCCCTTGCCGCTCCCCTGGCCGGCCATCCCTATTGGGCGCGGCGCATCCTGGGGACGGAGCTGGGCGGCAACGATCCGTTCAAGCTGCTGGCCGAGGGACGCCCCGAGACCCGCCAACACATGGAGCGTCAGACCCTGGTGCTGACCGGCGCCACCTTCGCGGATGGCGGCGACGGGTTCGTCCTGCTGGCCGACCAGGCCGACCTCGCCACCGCCGACCGGGCCAGCGGCGAGGAATTGCAGGACCACGCCTGCGCCATCGCGGCGCCGTAACCCTAACCCTCGCCCGCTTGCGGGTGAGGGAGGTAGGGCTCGCTTGTGCCCGGTCCGTTCCCTCTATACTGTGCCGGCCATGTCGAGCGGTTCCCACATCATCCTGCCCCATGCCCCGGTTCTGGTGACGGGGGCGCGCGGCGCCATGGTGCTGGAGCCGGACGGCGAGTTCCGGCGGCTGTCGCTGGCCCAGGCGGCGCGCTTTGCCCGCAACGAATCGCCGCTGGTCTGTTTCGGGCCGGCGGTGGCGGCCAAGCTCGGCCTTGATGATTTCCTGCGTCTCGACATCCTGGAGCTGTTCGCCTTCGTGCGGCCGGCCCGCTTCTGCCTGCCGACGCCGAGGGGGGTGGCCGAGGCGGTGGGGCTGCCGCGCCCCCATGACCCGGAGGACGAGGCCGAGGCGCTGCTGACCGCCACCCGCCGCCTGCTGGAGGATCTGGCCCGCTCCGTTACCACGGAAAAGGCGTCGCGGGCGGTGGACACCAGGGGGCTGGCCTGGATGATGGCGCGCGGCGGCTGGGGCTGGGGCAACGCGGTGCTGGCCGCGCTGGGCGTCCAGGGCGATTCCGGGCGGGGCGGCGGCGCGGCGCGGGTGTGGGAGCGGCTGCCGGAATGGACTGAATACGCCCCCGAGCCGCCGGCCGGCAGCATTCCCGTCGAACCCGCCGAGACCCGAGCCCGGCTGGCCGCCATCCTGGGCGCGGGGGCGGAACAGCGCCCCAGCCAGGCCGATTATGCCTCGGCCGTCAGTCAGGCCTTCCTGCCGCGCGACAAGGAAGGCGAGCCGCGCATGGTGCTGGCCGAGGCCGGCACCGGCACCGGCAAGACGCTGGGCTATATCGCCCCCGCCAGTTTATGGGCAGAGAAGAATCTGGCGCCGGTGTGGATCTCCACCCATACCCGCAATCTCCAGCGTCAGTTGGATGGCGAGCTGGACCGCCTGTTCCCGCTGCCCCAGGACAAGGCGCGCAAGGTGGTGATCCGCAAGGGTCGCGAGAACTATGTCTGCCTGCTGAATTTCGAGGAACTGGTCAATCGCGGCCGCAACCAGGACGCCCACGCCACCGGCCTGATGGCTCGCTGGGTGATGGCCACCCGCGACGGCGACATGGTGGGCGGCGACTTTCCGGCCTGGTTGGTGGACCTGCTGGGGCGGACGCGGACCATGGGCATGGCCGACCGCCGGGGCGAATGCATCTTCTCGGCCTGTTTCCACTACCGCAAATGCTTCATCGAGCGGGCGGTGCGCCGGGCGCGGCGCGCCGACATCGTGGTGGCCAACCACGCTTTGGTGATGATCCAGGCGGCGCTGGGCGGCCTCGACGACGGCGCCATGCCGACCCGGCTGGTGTTCGACGAAGGCCATCACGTGTTCGACGCCGCCGACTCGGCGTTCTCGGCCCATCTCACCGGCATGGAGGCGGCCGAGCTGCGGCGCTGGCTGCTGGGGCCGGAGGGCGACATGGCGTCGCGCTCGCGGGCACGGGGGCTGCATCGCCGCACCGAGGATCTGGTGGGGCATGCGGAAGAGTCCGTGACGGCGTTGGAGCGGGCGCTGACCGCGGCGCGCGCCCTGCCCGGCCCCGGCTGGCTGGTGCGCCTGACCGAGGGCGAGCCGCAAGGCCCGGCCGAGACCTTCCTGGCCCTGGTGCGCCAGCAGGTCTATGCCCGCACCCAAGGCTCCGACGGCCCTTACAGCCTGGAAACAGAAATCCATCCGCCCGTGATGGGGCTGGCCGAGGCGGCGGCCGAGCTGTCCAGTGCATTGGGCAAGCTGGGAGTGCCCTTGCTGGCGCTGCAAAAATCCCTGGCCAGCCTGCTGGATGACGAAGCCGCTGAACTGGAATCCACCACCCGTTCGCGCATAGAGAGCATCTGCCGCTCCATCGAGCGGCGGGCGCTGATTCCGCTGGCGGGATGGATGGAGATGCTGGCGACCCTGAGGGAGGGCGCTGCGGATGCCAAATACGTGGATTGGCTGTCGGTGGACCGTATCGACGGCCGCGACATGGATGTGGGCATGCACCGCCACTGGGTCGATCCGAGTCTTCCCTTCGCCAAGGCGGTGGTGGCGCCGGCCCATGGGGTGGTCATCACCTCGGCGACGCTGCGCGACGGTTCCGGCGAGACCGAGGCCGACTGGCGCGCCGCCGAGCGCCGCACCGGCGCCGTCCACCTGCCTCAGCCGGCGCTGCGGGCGGCGGTGGCCTCGCCGTTCGACTATCCCGCCCAGACCAAGGTGCTGATCGTCGGCGACGTGCGCAAGGACGACATGGACCAGGTGGCGGCCGCCTATCGCGAGCTGTTCCTGGCGGCGGGTGGCGGCGGGCTGGGTCTGTTCACCGCCATCTCGCGGCTGAAGGCGGTGCACAAGCGCATCAGCGGCCCGCTGGAGGATGCCGGCATTCCGCTGCTGGCCCAGCACATGGACAACATGGACACCTCGACCCTGGTGGACATCTTCCGCGCCGAGGAGGAATCCTGCCTGCTGGGCACCGACGCGGTCCGGGACGGGGTGGACGTGCCCGGCCGTTCGCTTCGCCTGATCGTGTTCGACCGGGTGCCGTGGCCGCGCCCCGACATCCTGCACAAGGCCCGCCGGGCCGAGTTCGGCGGCAAGTCCTACGACGACATGATCACCCGGTTGCGCCTGAAGCAGGCGTTCGGCCGGCTGGTGCGCCGGGCCGACGACCACGGCGTCTTCGTGCTGCTGGATCCCATGATGCCGTCGCGGCTGTTCGGAGCGTTCCCGGCCGGCGTGGTTCCGGTCAAGGTCGGGCTGGCCGAGGCGGTGCGCCTGACGACGGAGTTTTTGAAGTAATATACGGCCCCTCAGGCGCCGGGCGGGCGCATCCGCGCCCTTGGCTTCCGCGCCATGAGGCGCGCCGGCCCTTGGCCGCAACTCCGAGCGCTCGGGCGCTCGTCGAGATATCCTAACCTTACTCCGGGCAGATCAGCTCGACGGTGTCGTCGCCCACCGTGATCTCGGCCGGCAGGCGGGCGACGATGTCGCCGTCGCCCTGGACCGGGGCGCCGCGCGGTCCGGTGATCAGGATGGTGCGGGCGGAGATCACCTGGACCTCGGGCAGTTCCGACAGCTTGCCCATGGGCAGGGCTAGGCCGTAGCGCAGCATGCCGGCGATGCCGGTGTTGGGCAAGATGCAGACCTCCAGCATGGGGGTCTCCAGATTGGCGTCGGGGGCGGCGACGAAGGGGCCGCCGTAGAAGCGGCCCTTGCAGGCCACCACCATGCTGCCCTCGTAATCGATGCCGTCGGCGCGGATGCCCAGCTTGGGGAAGTCGTAGCCCACCGCCTGCTTCAGGCTTTCCACCACATAGGCCAGCTTGCCGGTGCGCCGCTTGAGGGCGACGCTGACCCCGGCCACCACATGGGCGTCGAGGCCGGCGCCGGCCATCAGCAGGAAACGGCGGCAATTGGCCACCGCCACATGCACGTGGCGGGCGGGGCCGAAAGCGATGGCGCGGGCGATCTGGTCGGGATTCTTGGGGTCGAGGCCGATCTCGCAGGCCAGCACGTTGGCGGTGCCCAGCGGGATCACCCCCAGCGCCAGCCCGCCGGTGCCCTGGCCCAGGCCGTTCAGCACCTCGTTGACGGTGCCGTCGCCGCCGGCGGCGACCACGGCGTCAAAGGCGTCGGGGCTGGCCGACGAGGCGAAATCCTCGGCGTCGCCGCGCTGGCGCGTCTCGCGACAGGTCACGGCGCAGCCCAGGGCTTCCAGCCGTTCGACGACCTCTTGCAAGCGTCGGCGCTTGTGACGGCCGGCGGTGGGATTGTGAATGATCAGCACTCGGCGAGGAATCGCCGAAACATGCAGGGCGGAGTCCGGTTCGATCATGTATTTTGCAGACATGAGAGAGGTATATATCGTGACGAAGTTTGAAAATGTATGAATTTAATATTACAGCTATCATTCAATTTTATGAAATGTCGCGGCCTTCAATCAAAATATATGTACATATTGTGGTGTAACGTACTAGAACCATGGTCATGTGCTGTCAAGAACTTCATTCGGATGATTAGCCGATGAACGCCAACATGGATATCAAACGGCGTTACAGGGCCATCTGGATTTCCGACATTCATCTCGGAACGCGCGGCTGCAAGGCCGATGACTTGTTGGATTTCCTTAAGAACACCGAGTCCGACATCTTGTACCTGGTCGGCGACATCGTCGATGGCTGGCGGCTGCGCAAGTCGTGGTACTGGCCCCAGGCCCATAACGACGTGGTGCAGAAAGTGCTGCGCAAGGCGCGCAAGGGCACCCAGGTGCTGTTCATTCCCGGCAACCACGACGAATTCGCCCGCGATTATCACGGGCTGCTGTTCGGCGACATCCAGGTGGCGACCACCGCCGTTCACCAGACCGCCGACGGCCGCCGCCTGCTGATCCTGCACGGCGACGCCTTCGACGGAGTGGTCAAGCACGCCAAGTGGCTGGCCCATCTGGGCGACGGCGCCTACACCCTGGCGCTGTCGCTGAACCACTGGTTCAACATCGTGCGCCGGGCCATGGGCTTTCCCTACTGGTCGCTGTCGGCCTATCTCAAGCACAAGGTCAAGAACGCGGTTCAGTACATCGCCAATTTCGAGGAGACCATGGCCGAGGAGGCGCGCCGCAACGGCGTCGACGGCGTGGTCTGCGGCCATATCCACCATGCCGAGATGCGCGAGCTGAACGGCGTCCTGTATTGCAACGACGGCGACTGGGTCGAGAGCTGCACCGCCCTGGTGGAGGACTTCGACGGCAAGCTGGAAATTCTTCACTGGCACGGCCAGACCGAGGTCTCCACCGCAACCCAGAGTCCCCAGGCCGCGGGGCGCGAGCGCGCCACCACGGTCAATCGGATCATGACACGCCTGCGGCTGCGCGGCGCGGAAGTCTAGGGGATGCGGGGCATCCCGCCCGGCGTTTGCGGGCGTACGAACAAGGAGAAGGAATGCGTATACTCGTCGTTTCGGATGCTTGGCGTCCTCAAGTCAACGGTGTCGTCCGCACCCTCGACACCCTGAAAGGCGAGTTGGAGCGCACCGGCCATGACGTGGTCATGGTGACGCCGGACTGCTTTCGCACCGTCGCCTGCCCGACCTACCCCGAGATCCGGCTGGCCTTCCGGCCCGGCCCGAAAGTGGCCAAGATGATCCGGGAGGCGCAGCCCTGCGCCATCCACATCGCCACCGAGGGGCCGCTGGGCTGGGCGGCGCGGCGCTATTGCATCCGCATGGGATTGCCGTTCACCACCGCCTACCACACCCGTTTCCCCGAATATATCCAGGCCCGCTTCCGGGTGCCGCTGCCGCTGTCCTACGCGGTGATGCGACGTTTCCACGGGGCTTCGGCCTGCGTGATGGTGGCGACCCAGGGGATCGAGACCGAGCTGGCCAAGCGCGGCATCGGCCGGATCAGCCGCTGGTCGCGCGGCGTCGATACCGAGCTGTTCCGGCCGCGTCCCGAGGCCCGGGACGAGGCCTCCGGCCCGTTCGCCGGTCTGCCCCGGCCGATCTTCCTCTATGTGGGCCGCGTCGCGGTGGAGAAGAACATCGAGGCCTTCCTGGCGCTCGACCTGCCCGGCACCAAGGCGGTGGTGGGCGACGGTCCGCTGCTGGAGGACATGAAGCGCCGCCATCCCGAGGTCCATTTCGCCGGCGCCCGCTTCGGCGAGGATCTGGCCGCCCATTACGCCGCCGGCGATGTATTCGTGTTTCCCAGCCGGACCGACACCTTCGGTCTGGTGCTGCTGGAAGCCCTGGCCTCGGGCCTGCCGGTGGCGGCCTATCCGGTGCCGGGACCGGCCGACGTCATCGGCGCCAGTCCGGTCGGCGTGCTGGACCCGGACCTGCGCAAGGCGGCGCTGGCGGCGCTGGAGGTGGACACCTCGGCCTGCCGCGCCTATGCCCTGGAGTTCTCCTGGGCCGCCTCCACCCGCCAGTTCGTCGACAATCTGGCGCCGTTCGAGACCGGGGTGTGGCCGGCGGCGGCGGAGTAGGCCCTTAGATTCCCTCGCCCGCTTGCGGGAGAGGGGGGCGAGGCGAAGCCGAGCCGGGTGAGGGCTCGTCTGCTTGAACAGAGTGACCCTCACCCTCCCACCGCTGCGCGGCGGGTCCCTCCCTCTCCCGCAAGCGGGCGAGGGGATATGGTGTTGACCGCCGGCCTTGCTTCGTGCTGTTGATGCCGCCTGTTCAGTGACCAGCGCGGGATGACCAGGACGTGGAACGACTGACCGGCGGCTATCGCCCTTATCTCCTGCTTTCGCTGCTGTGCCTGTTCCTGTATCTGCCGGGGCTGGCCTCGGTGCCGCCGCTGGACCGCGACGAGTCGCGCTTCGTCCAGGCCACCCGCCAGATGCTGGAGACCGGCGACTTCATCCGCATCCAGTTCCAGCACGACATGCGGGCCAAGAAGCCGGTGGGGGCCTACTGGCTGCAAGCCGCCAGCGTCCGCCTGTTCTCCGACACGGCCAGCCACGCGGTCTGGCCCTATCGCCTGCCCTCGGCCTTGTCGGCCTGGGCGGCGGTGCTGATGACCTTCGCCTTCGGCCGCCATCTGTTCGGCCGCCAGCCCGCCCTGCTGGGAGCGGCGCTGCTGGCGTCGTGCCTGATCCTGGTGACGGAGGCGCATCAGGCCAAGACCGACGCCCTGATGCTGGCCTGCGCCGTGGCGGCGCAAGGGGCGCTGGGACGGTTCTATCTGGGCGCCAAGGGCTCCGCCGCCCTCCCCGGCATCGGGGTGGCGCTGGTGTTCTGGGTCGCCATCGGCCTGTCCATCCTGGTCAAGGGACCGGTGGTGCCCACCATCACCCTGTTGACCATCCTCGCCCTGGTCATCGCCGACAAGCAGGCGGTTTGGCTGGTGGGGTTGCGGCCCATCACCGGAGTGGTCGTCGCCGCGTCCATCGCGGCGCCGTGGTTCGTCGCCATCTCCCAGGCCACCGGCGGCGCCTTCGTCGGCGAGGCGGTCAAGAGCGACCTGCTGCCCAAGCTGCTGGGCGCCCAGGAAAGCCATGGCGGCTGGCCCGGCACCTATCTGGCCCTGGCGGCGGTCACCATGTGGCCGGCCTCGCTGCTGCTGTGGCCCAGCCTGATCGCCGCGTGGCGCCTGCGGCTGCGGCCGGAGGTGCGGTATTGCCTCGCCTGGGTCGTCCCCGCCTGGGTGATGTTCGAGATCGTGCCGACCAAGCTGCCCCATTACGTGCTGCCCACCTTTCCCGCCCTGTGCCTGCTGATGGCGGCGGCGGTGATCGGCGGGGCGCCGATCCTGAACAGCCGGGGCGCCAAGCTGTGGTACGGGCTGTGGAGCCTGATCGCCCTGGTGCTGGCGGCGACGGTGGTGATCGCGCCGCTGAAATACGGCGAGGGCTTCGCCTGGATGAGCATCCCGTCGGCCCTGGCCATCGCCGGCACCGGCCTGCTGACCACCGTCCTGGCCCTGCGCGGACGGATGCGCGGCGCCGCCATGGCGCTGGTGGTGACGGCGGCTACCGCCTTTCCGGTGGTGTTCGAAGGGGTGCTGCCGCAATTGGATTCCCTGTTCGTCAGCCGCGCCGCCGCCGCGCTGGTGGCCGAGCGGCCGCATCGGGGGCCGGTGGTGGTGGCCGGCTATGCCGAGCCCAGTCTGGTCTTCCTGCTGGGCACCGACACGGTGCTGACCGACGGCGCCAACGCCGCCGTCAACCTGACCAAGGGGCCGGCCTATCTGTCGCTGGTGGCTGATCGCGAGGAGCGGGACTTCCTCGCCGCCGCCGCCGCCAACAATATCCGGCCGGTGGTGGTGGGCATGGTCAAGGGCTTCAACTATTCGCGCGGCAAGCCGGTGACCCTGACCGCCTATGCGGTGGAGGCCACGCCATGAGCCCCCTTGATCGTCTCGCCCTGCTCTGGGAACGCGCCGCCGTGGCCCGGCGTTGGCGCGAGACCGAAGGCGCCCGCCGTCTCGTCGCCGGCCAGTGGGGCCGCACGCTGCGCCGGCCGCTGACCTGGACGAGTGTTTACGCCGTCCTCCTGATCGTCCTCGGCTACGGGCTGCTGGACCGGCCGCTGGCGTTCTGGCTGAAAGCCCATATCGACGGCGAGTTCGAGGGGTTCTGGAAGACCGTCACCACCCTCGGCCTCGGCGGCGTCTGGATGATCCCATCCGGGTTGCTGGCGGCGGCGATCATGCTGGCCTGGCTGGCGGCGCCGCTGCGCGAGGTGCGCGCCCGACTGGCGCGCACCGCCTGGGTGCCGGGCTTCGTCTTCCTGTCGGTGGCGGTGTCGGGCCTGCTCAACACCCTGGTCAAGGTGCTGGTGGGGCGCACCCGGCCGCGCGCCCTGTTCGACGACGGCATCTACGGTTTCGTGCCGTTCACCCATGCCTATCTGACCAATTCGTTCCCGTCGGGCCATTCCCAGACCGCCTTCGCCGCCATGACGGCGCTGACCCTGGTGTTTCCCCGCTACGACGTCGCCTTCATGGCTGTGGCGGTGCTGGTGGCGGCGTCGCGGGTGCTGACCACCGTGCATTTCCTGTCGGACGCGGTGACAGGGGCGTGGCTGGGAATGGTGGTGACGGTGATCCTCCATCGCCTGCTGGCCCGGCGCGGCATCGACGTCAGGCTGCGATTCGAGCGCGATCGCACGCTAAGCGAGTAGCTATCCTACTATATCCAGTCGCCGTCCTTGCGCTTACTACGGTCCGTGGTATGATTCGCCACCTCGTGGAGGCGCTCGTGACATCAAGCAGAGTTCCAGACAGGCCGGTCAGCCCATGCTGATCGCGGCCGCCCTGTCCGTCTTTTTGGCCCTCGCCGTGCTCGGCGTGCTGGCCGGGGACGAAATGTGGCGGCACCGCGTCATCTATGCCTGCTGCGCCCTGGCCTGTGCCGCCCTGCTGATCGGCGGCCTCAAGCATCTGGGCCAGACGCCGGGCACCGGCCCCGCCATCATCCTGCCCATCGGCCTGCCGTGGATGGCGGCCCATTTCCGCCTCGACAACCTGTCGGCGCTGTTCATGGTGATCGTCAACCTGGGGACGCTGGCGGCCTCGGTCTACGGCATCGGCTATTGCTCGCACCTGCCCGAGCCCCGGCGGGTGACGCCGTTCTTTCCGCTGTTCCTGTTCGGCATGAACGCGGTGCTGATCGCCGACGACGCCTTCATGTTCCTGGTGTCGTGGGAGTTCATGTCGCTGGCATCGTGGCTGCTGGTGCTGGCCGACCACAAGAATCCCGAGAACCGCTCGGCCGCCATGGTCTATCTGATGATGGCGGCGTTCGGAACCTTCTGCCTGCTGACCTGTTTCGGCCTGCTGGCCGGTCCCGACGGCGCCTATTCCTTCCCGGCCATGCGCGGCAGCCTGCTGACGCCGGTGACCGGCTTCCTGGTGGTGCTGCTGGCGGTGCTGGGGGCCGGATCCAAGGCCGGTCTGGTGCCGTTGCACGCATGGCTGCCGCTGGCCCATCCGGCGGCGCCCAGCCATGTCTCGGCGCTGATGAGCGGGGTGATGACCAAGGTGGCGCTGTACGGACTGATCCGCATCCTGTTCGACCTGCACGGCCATGTGAGCTGGGGCTGGGGCGCGGCGCTGATGGTGATCGGCGGCATCACCGCCGTGCTGGGGGTGCTCTACGCCATCTTGCAGGACGACCTCAAAAAGCTGCTGGCCTATTCCACCGTGGAGAATATCGGGGTGGCGGTGATCGGTCTGGGGCTGGCGCTCGCCTTCAAGGACAGCGGCGAGAAGGCGCTGGCGGCGCTGGCGCTGGTGGCCGGTCTCTACCACATGATCAACCACTCCATCTTCAAGACCCTGCTGTTCCTGTCGGCCGGGGCGGTGATCACCTCCACCGGCGAGCGCGATCTCGGCAAGCTGGGCGGATTGCTGAAGCGGATGCCGTGGACCGGCGCCGCCACCCTGGTGGGCGCGGCGGCCATTTCCGCCCTGCCGCCCTTGAACGGCTTCGTGTCGGAATGGCTGATCTTCCAGGCCCTGTTCAAGGGCCCCAGCCTGCCCCATTGGGCCATGAAATTCGGCGTGCCGGTGGTCGGCGCCATGCTGGCCCTGGCGGCGGCGCTGGCGGCCAGCTGCTTCGTGCGCGCCTTCGGCATCGCCTTCCTGGGGCGGCCGCGCAGCAAGGCCGCCGCCCAGGCCGAACGGGTGCCGCTGACCATGCGCTGGACCATGACGGTGCTGGCGGTGCTGTGCATCATCCTCGGCGCCATCCCGGTGACGGTGACCGACGCCCTGTCGGGGGTGGTGCAGCCGCTGACCGGGGTGCATTTCGCGGTGTCGGCCGATCTGGGCTGGCCGTGGCTGTCGCCGGTGAGCTCGACCCGCGGCTCTTACTCCGGCACCGTGCTGGTGATGACCGGGCTGACGCTGTTCGTGATCAGCATCCTGCTGGTGCACCGGTTCGGCACCACCAAGGTGCGCCGCGCCGACGCCTGGGATTGCGGCCACCGCGAGGATATTCCCGAGAGCCAGTATACCGGCCAGAGCTTCTCCCAACCGCTGCGGCGGGTGTTCTGCTCCTCGCTGTTCGCCGCCCGCGAGACGGTGGAGATGCCCGAGCCGGGCGATCTGGCGCCGGCGCGCCTGACGGTGCGGGTGGTCGATCCCATCTGGCGGTATCTCTATCTCGGCATCGTCCGGGTGGTGGACGTGGTGGCCGATCAGGTCAACCGCATGCAGTTCCTGACGGTGCGGCGCTATCTGCTGATGATGTTCGCCACCTTGGTGTTCATGCTTCTCGTCGTCGCGGTGAGGCAGCAGCAATGAGCGCAATCTTAGGCCAGATCGGGCAGATTTTCCTGGTGGTGGCGCTGGCGCCGCTGATCACCGGCTGGGTTCGGCTGGTCAAGTCCCGCCTTCAGGGGCGCATCGGGGCGTCGCCGTTGCAGCCCTACCGCGACATCTATCGCCTGTTGCAAAAGGAAGCGGTGGTGGCCCATTCGGCGTCGTGGGTATTCCGCACCGCGCCCTATGTCACCTTCGCGGCAGTGTGGCTGGCCGCCGCCGTCATTCCCACCTTCACCACCAACCTGTTCCTGGCGCCGGCCGCCGATCTCATCGCCCTGGTGGCGCTGCTGGGGGTGGCGCGGTTCTGGACGGCGCTGGCCGGCATGGATGTGGGCACCGCCTTCGGCGGCCTGGGCGCCTCGCGCGAGATGATGATCGCCTCGCTGGCCGAGCCGGCCATGCTGATGGTCAGCTTCTCGCTGTCGCTGATTTCGGGGACCACCTCGCCGGCCCAGATCATCGCCTTCATCCTGGGCGGCGGCGTCGGCATCGAGGTTTCTATGGGCCTGTCGCTGGCGGCGCTGATCATGGTGGCCATCGCCGAGAACGGCCGCATTCCCATCGACAACCCCGCCACCCATCTGGAACTGACCATGGTGCACGAGGCCATGGTGCTGGAGTATTCCGGCCGCCATCTGGCGCTGATGGAAGGGGCCGGCATGGTACGCCTGACCCTGTTCATGGCGCTGATCGGCGGCATCTTCGCGCCGTGGGGCATCGCCGTGCCGGGGGCCAACGCGGTGGGCGTGGTGGTGGGACTCGCCGCCTTCCTGGCCAAGTGCTTCGTGCTGGCGACCGGACTGGCGGTGTTCGAGACCATGATCGCCAAGATGCGGGTGTTCCGCTACGCCGCCTTCCTGGGCGGCGCGCTGCTGCTGGGGCTGCTGGCCACCGTCTTCCTCTATGTCTCGGAGGCGGTGTGATGCCTCCCATCAGCCAATCCTCCTACGAGGTGGCCCATCTGATCGGGGCGACGGTGCTGATGGCCGGGTTCCAGTTGTTGTACCAGCGCCGCCTGTTCGCGGTGCTCAACACCTTCGCCTTCCAGGCGCTGGCGCTGGCGGCGGCGGCGGCATGGCAGGCCCATATCCAGAACGCGCCGCATCTGTACATCACCGCCGGGCTGGCCTTGGTGTTCAAGGCGATGATCGTGCCCTTCGCGCTGCACTGGCTGGTGGAGCGCCTTGGCATCCACAAGACGGTGGAAACCGCCATGTCCATCGGCTGGACCATGATCGCCGGGGTGGCGCTGGTGGCGCTGTCGATCCTGCTGGTGCTGCCGGTGACCGCCAACGCGGCGGCGCTGACCCGCGAGAGTCTGGCCCTGGCCATGAGCGTGGTGCTGCTGGGGCTGCTGATGATGATCACGCGCCACAACGCGGTGACCCAGGTGGTGGGGTTCATGGCGCTGGAGAACGGGTTGATCCTGGCGGCGGTCTCGGCCAAGGGCATGCCGCTGGTGGTGGAGATTTCCATCGCCTTCTCGGTGCTGGTGGCCATGACCCTGTTCGGGATCTTCTTCTTCCGCATCCGCGAGCGGTTCGACACCCTGGACCTCCAGAACCTCGAGACCTATCGGGGTGACCGCCAATGATGGCCCATTTCTTCGCGCTGCCGGGCTTCGACAATCCGCTGATGTGGATTCTCGGCGTGCCGCTGGGCTCGGCCGGTTTCCTTGCCGTGATCAGGGACTGGCGGGTGGCGACCTGGGTCAACGTGGCCGCGGCGGCGGCCACCTTCGTGTCGTCGCTGCTGCTGCTGGACAACCGGCCGGCGGCGACCCGGCTGCTGTTCATCGACGACTTCAACATCTATCTGGTGGTGCTGACCTCGTTCGTGGGCATGACCACGGCGATCTTCTCGGCCGCCTACATCGCCCGCGAGACTGCCGCCAGCCGGCTGTCCGACCTGCATCTGCGCTTCTACCACTCCATGTACCAAGCCTTCCTGTTCACCATGCTGCTGGCGCTGACCGCCAACAATACCGGGGTGATGTGGGTGTCGGTGGAGGCGGCGACGCTCACCACCGTGCTGATGGTCAGCCTGTACCGCACCCGGGAAGCCATCGAGGCGGCGTGGAAGTATTTCATCCTGTGCTCGGTGGGGATCGGGCTGGCGTTGTTCGGAACCATCCTGGTCTATCTGGCGGCCCAGCCGGTGATGGGCGACGGCGCCGACGCCATGGCCTGGACCCTGATGATCGGCCGCGCCCACGCCTTTCAGCCCGACCTGCTCAACCTGGCCTTCGTCTTCGTGCTGGTGGGCTACGGCACCAAGGTCGGTCTGGCGCCGCTGCATTCCTGGCTGCCCGACGCCCATGCCGAGGGGCCGACGCCCATTTCGGCGGTGCTGTCGGGGCTGCTGCTCAACGTGGCGCTGTACGCCCTGCTGCGCTTCAAGATGGTGATCGCCGCCAATGGCCACGCCCTGACGCCGGGGCCGCTGCTGGTGATCATGGGGCTGTCGTCGCTGTTCCTGGCGGCGTTCATGCTGTACCGGCGCGGCGACATCAAGCGGCTGTTCGCCTATTCCTCCATCGAGCATATGGGCGTGATCACCTTTGCCTTCGGCATGGGCGGGCCTCTGGCCAATTTCGCCGGCCTGATGCACATGACCATGCACTCGCTGACCAAGTCGGCCATCTTCTTCGCGGTCGGCATCATCAGCCAGAATGCCGGCACCAAGCGCATCGCCGATATTCGCGGCCTGACCTCGTCGCATCCGGTGCTGGGCTGGGGCTTCGTCATCGCGGTGCTGGGCATCGCCGGCCTGCCGCCCATGGGCGTGTTCATGAGCGAGTTCCTGGTGGTCAGCTCCACCTTCGCCCGCCAGCCGCTGCTGGCCATCCCGCTGGCGCTGGGCCTGCTGCTGGCCTTCGGCGCCCTGGTCAGCCGGCTGCAGATGATGGCCTTCGGCGAGCCGCCCGCGGTGCGGTATTCCCATGGTAACGCCTCGACGGTGTCGAACATCCTGGCGCTGACGCCGCTGTGGCTCCACATGCTGTTGGTGCTGGTGGCCGGGCTGTATCTGCCCCGGGAACTGGTGTCGTGGTTCCAGACGGTGGCGAGGGTTCTGGGATGATGGGCAATGTCACCTTGCTGGAGTTCCTGTCCGCCGGCCAGCCGGTGGTGGACCATCGGCCGTTTCCGCGCTTCCGGCTGGACGGCCGCGCCTGGCGGGCGATGATCGAGCAGATGGCCGCCGCCGAATGGTCGGTGATGGCCCTGTGGGGCGAACCGGACGAAGTCCATGTGGCGCTGCGCGACGAGGAGACCGGCGACATCGCGGTGGCGTCGCATCCCTGCCCGGAGCACCGCTTCCACTCCCTGGCGCGGGCGCGGCCGAGCGCCATCCGCCTGGAGCGCGCCGTACACGACCTGTGGGGGCTGGCCCCCCTGGGGGCGGAGGATCGTCGGCCGTGGCTGGATCACGGGCGCTGGCCGCAGAGGCATCCGCTGGCGGCGCATCCGTTGCCGCCGGCCGAGCAGCCGCATGTCTACGACTTCCTGGCCGCCGAAGGCCACGGCCTGCACCAGATTCCGGTGGGGCCGGTTCATGCCGGGATCATCGAGCCCGGCCATTTCCGCTTCCATGCCCAGGGCGAGACGGTGGTGCGGCTGGAGGAGCGGCTGGGTTACGTCCACAAGGGCGTCGCCGGCCTGCTGGCGGGCAAGACTATCGATCAGGCGGCCCGCATCGTCGGCCGGATCTCGGGCGACGCCACGGTGTCCTATGCCCTGGCCTTCGCCCGCGCCGTCGAGGCCGCCACCGGCTGCGAGGTGCCGCCGCGCGCCCACTGGCTGCGTGCCCTGATGGCCGAGCTGGAGCGCATCGCCAACCACATCTTCGACATGGGCGCCATCTGCAACGACGCCGCTTTCGCCATCATGCTGTCCCATATGGGGGTGCTGCGCGAACGCATCCTGCGGGCCAACGACACCATGTTCGGCCACCGCCTGCTGATGGATTGCGTCAGGCCGGGCGGCATCGTCCGCGATCTGGGGCCCGAGGGGCTTCATCTGCTGCCGCTGCTGCTGCGGACGCTGCGCAAGGACTTCAACCGGGCGGTGACCCTGTACAACGAGACGCCGTCGCTGCTGGACCGTACCACCGGCACCGGCATCGTCACCGCCTCGCTGGCCCACCGCTTCGGGGCCGGCGGGGTGGTCGGCCGGGCCTCGGGCCGCGCCCATGATTGCCGCCGCTCGCCGGGCTATCCCCCCTATGACGATCTCGACATGGCGGTGATCGAGGCCTTGGACGGCGACGTCAACGCCCGCGTCGAGGTCCGCATCGCCGAGGTCCGCGCCAGCCTGCTGCTGATCAGCCAGATGCTGGCCGACCTGCCCAAGGGACCGGTCAGCGTGGCGCTGCCTCAGGTCGCCGGCGAGGGCATGGCGGTGGCGGAAAGCTTCCGGGGCGAGGTGGTGGTCTGGGTGCGGATCGGCGAGGGCGGGGTGGTGGAACGCTGCCACGCCCATGATCCGTCGTGGTTCCAATGGCCGCTGCTGGAAGCCGCCATCGAGGGCAACATCGTCGCCGACTTCCCGCTGTGCAACAAGTCGTTCAATTGTTCCTATTCGGGGCATGACCAATGAGCGGGATCCTGGGGCAAGGCTGGAGCGTAGCGACGAGCGCGTTGAGCGCGCGCCGCTCATGCGGCGAAAGCCTAGGGCGCGGATGCGCCCGTCCGGCGCTTGAGGGGCATGACCAATGATCCCCCCGATCGCCCGCATGTTGTTCCGCCATCTGGTCAAGGGGCCGCACACCCTGCGGGCGGTGCCGCCGCCCGACCCCGACGGCTCGGAGGAGCTGGCCCGCGCCCTGGGCGAGCGGGTGCGCGAGCGGCTGGGGCGGTCGCTGTCCATCCGCGCGGTGGATGCCGGCTCATGCAATGGCTGCGAGTTGGAGATCCACGCCGTCAACGCTCCCGTCTACGACCTGGAGCGTTTCGGCATCCGCTTCGTCGCCAGTCCCCGCCATGCCGACGTCCTGCTGGTCACCGGCCCGGTCACCGTCAACATGGCCGAGGCGCTGCGGCGCACCTTCGAGGCGACGCCGTCGCCGAAATGGGTGGTGGCCCTGGGCGATTGCGGCCGCGACGGCGGCTGTTTCGCCGGCTCCTACGCGGTGGTGGGCGGAGTGGACCGGGTGCTGCCGGTGGATCTGCACATTCCGGGCTGCCCGCCCGCGCCGAAGCAGATTCTGGCCGGGCTGCTGGCCCTGTTGGACAGCGTGGCGGCGAAGTAAGGACTCAGCGGGGCAACTGCGCCAAGCCGAACCAGTAATCCTCGATGCTTTGGACCGCCGCGAACAAGCCGTCCAGATCCACCGGCTTGATCACGAAGCTGGAGGCGCCGCCGCCATAAGCGAGGGCGATGTCTCGCTTGGCGCTGGAGGTGCTGAACACCAGCACCGGGATGTCCTTGAGCCGGTCGTCGGCCCGGATTTCGGCCAGGACCTGATGGCCGTTCTTTCGCGGCATGTTGAGGTCGAGCAGCACCAAGTCGGGCAGACGGACGTCCAGGCTGCCGTCGGCGATGGCCAGGAGGCGCGCCATCGCCTCGGCACCGTCGAGGACGTGATCCAGCCGGCAGGAAAACGTGCCGGCGGCGAAGGCGGCTTTGGTCAGATTCGCGTCGCCGGGATCGTCCTCGACCAGCAGAACATTGAAGTGTGTGGCGCGGGCCCGTGACATGCAATTTCCTGAGGGAGATCCGGCGGATGATGAGTGGGGAGGAGTCTACGGTTTTTGAGCGGGCGTGTCTATGTCTTAGGTATTACAAGCGGTCAGCCTTGGGCAATACGCGGGGCTTGACGTGCCGTATGGGATTCGGGCAGTCTCGGGCCATGGCAACCTTGATCGCAACCCGTCTGCTGCTGCTAAGCCGCCCGGTGTCGTAACGACGACGCCGGGATTTCGTGCGTTCCAGCTGTTTGAGTCGGGTTTGTTCAAATGTCTTCCTTCACTTTCATCGCCGTCGTGACTCCCGCCGCCCTGCTGCTGCCGCGACTAACCTGCGGTCGCCGGGGCTAGCGTCTTGCGTGGCCGCCCGGCGGCCGCGAAACGCGCCGCGCCCGCCCATCCCAAAGACAATTCCGAGCAGGAGGACGAGGCCATGATGCCCGCCGCCCAGACCAAGTACCGTCCCTACGCCACCGTTCGCCCGGCCCAGCGCACTTGGCCCGACGCCCGCATCACCATGCCGCCGATCTGGTGCAGCGTCGATCTCAGGGACGGCAATCAGGCGCTGATCGATCCCATGGGCACCGAGCGCAAGATGCGCATGTGGAACACCCTGGTTGCCATGGGGTTCAAGGAGATCGAGGTCGGTTTCCCCGCTGCCTCGCAGACCGAATACGACTTCATCCGCGCCCTGATCGAGGGCGGTCACATCCCCGACGACGTCACCATCCAGGTGCTGGTGCAGTCGCGCGAAGAGCTGATCCGCCGCACCTTCGAGGCGCTGGAAGGCGCTAGGCGCTGCATCGTCCACCTCTACAACTCCACCTCGGAGGCGCAGCGCCGCATCGTGTTCGGCATCGACCGCCAGGGCTGCGTCGATCTTGCTTTGGGCGGGGTCCGGTTGATCCGCGAGTTGTCGGCGGCGCGGCCCGAGGGCGAGGTGACGTTGCAGTACTCGCCGGAGAGCTTTACCGGCACCGAGCCCGATTTCGCGGTGGAGATCGTCGAGGCGGTGGCGGCGGAATGGGGCGCCACGCCCCAGCGCCGGCTGATCTGTAATCTGCCGGCAACGGTGGAGATGTCGACGCCCAACCTCTATGCCGATGTGATCGAGTGGTTCTGCACCACGGTGAAGAATCGCGCCTCGCTCATCGTCTCGGTCCATCCCCATAACGACCGCGGCACCGGCGTGGCGGCGGCGGAGCTGGCGGTGATGGCCGGCGCCGACCGGGTGGAGGGCACCCTGTTCGGCAATGGCGAGCGCACCGGCAACGTGGACGTGGTGACCCTGGCGCTGAACCTCTACACCCAGGGCGTCGAATCCGGCCTCGACCTGTCCGACATCGACGCGGTGCGCCGCACCGCCGAGCATTGCACCGGCCTGCCGGTGCATCCCCGCCACCCCTATGCCGGCGATCTGGTCTATACCGCCTTTTCCGGCTCGCACCAGGACGCCATCAAGAAGGGCTTCACCGCCCGCAAAAGCGCCAACGACCCGGTGTGGGAGGTGCCCTATCTCCCCATCGATCCCGCCGATGTGGGGCGCAGCTACGAGGCGGTGATCCGCATCAACAGCCAGTCGGGCAAGGGTGGCATCGCCGCCGTGCTGGAGCGCGACCACGGCCTCGAACTGCCGCGCCCGTTGCAGGTGGAGTTCGCCCGTGTCGTCCAGGAGGTGGCCGACCGCGAGGGCCGTGAACTGGACTCGGGCGAGATCATGGCCGCCTTCACCCGGACCTATTGCAAGGATTGGCCGCTGGAGCTGGTGGATTACGAGACCCATCCCCAGGGGCGCGGCGGCGCCCGCCGCCGGCTGACCGCCACCATCCGCGACAAGGGGGTGGAAAAGCGTGTCGAAGGCGAGGGCAACGGCCCGCTGGACGCCTTCATCGCCGCCCTGGAAAGCGGATTGGGCCGCAAGGTCAAGGTGCGCGACTACCACGAGCACGCCATCGGGGCCGGCTCGGAGGCCCAGGCGGCCTGCTATGTGGAGGTCGCCGGCCCGGACGGCGCCTCGGTGCATGGCGCCGCCACCGATCCCGGCATCACCATGGCGTCGCTGAAGGCGCTGGTCAGCGCCCTGAACCGGGGGTAGGGCCGGGCTTCGCTTCTCCCCCGGCTTCGGCCGGGGGAGAAGACCCTACAGGTTCTGAAGAAATCTCACGCAGGCTTCGATGTCGTCATAGGGCAATAGGCTGATCACCTGTTCCGACAGCGCCCACCACTTGGTGGCCAGCAACGCGGCGACGATGTCGCTGGAAAACCGCTTGCGGATGGGTTTGGCCGGCACTCCGGCCACCACGGTGTAGGGCTCCACGTCATGGGTGACGACAGCCCCCGCTCCGACACAGGCGCCATGGCCGACCCTGACGCCGCCGACAACGGTTGCGCCGAACCCGATCCATACGTCGGAGCCGATGACTGTATAGGGCTGCTGCTGCGGCGGCGACACCGCGAAGGAATTGCGCGGCAGCAGCCCGGTGCTCAGCGATTCCATATGGTGGCGGTTGACCCCGATCCCGGTGGCGTTGGCGATGGAACTGTATCGGCCGATGATGGTGTTGGGCGACAGCAGGCCCCCATTCAGCACATAGGACCGGCGGCCGATGAAGAAATTGCCGATGCTGGCGTTCTGAGCGAAGAAGAACTCTTTGGATTCTATGAACGTATTCGTTTCAACGTTGAAGGTGTTGATTTCAAGGTCCAGGTTGTCGTTCTCCCAGCCTGCGATCTCCATAAGCTGGATGACGGCCTCCTCGGCCGCCTTCGTCTCGTCGCATATTGGAGCTGTCTTTGACAGTGATATGATTCCCATCTTGCCGAACCTCGCGACTGCATGCAGGCAAGAGTACGGCAGTCCCCTTACAAAAAGATGTCATGGGCCGGAGGAATGGGTAACAGAGTGTAACGATCAGGCCGGCTACCCTTCGTCCGGCACTTCCGCCGCCCGTTCGCCGGCCCGCAGATAGGGCATCATGTCGGGACGGGCGCGGGCCATCCGGCGGTGGTGGTCCCGCATGGCTTCCAGTAGGGTTCCGCCGCGTCCCAGCAGGGAATCGGCCATGGCGATCATACGCGAATTGGGCCAGGAGAACGGCCGGATGGCGCGCAGGTGTTCGAAGGCCTCGGCCTCGCCGCCGGGCTTGGCCTGGGTCATCAGGATGATGGCGGTGGCGGTGGAGCGCGACAGTCCCTGGTGGCAGTGGATCAGCAGATGCGCCACCGCCTCGTCCCGCAGCGCCACGCCGTAGTCCAGGATGGCCTGGGCATGGGCTTCGGTGGGATGGGTCTGGCCCTCGTGGGGATGGACGATGTCGTGGAAGCGCCAGACGGTGCGGCGATGGGGCCGGAACCGGGCGAAGTGCTCCGGGTCCGGCCAGCCGGGATCGAGGATGGTGAGCACGTGGCTCACCCCGGCATCGGCGTGGTTGGGCAGCTCGTCGATGCCGCAGATGGTCAGCGGGAAGGGGAGTGGGGCAGCCACGGGCTACCCCAGCACCTTCTTGGACAGCATCTCGTTGACCATGGCCGGGTTGGCCTTGCCCTGGGTGGCCTTCATCACCTGGCCGACGAACCAGCCCAGCAGGGTGGTCTTGCCGTCCTTGACCTGCTGCACCTTGTCGGGGTTGGCGGCGATGACCGCGTCCACCGCCGCTTCGATGGCGCCGGTGTCGGTGACCTGTTTCAGGCCCTTTTCCTCGACCAGCACGCCGGGCGCCTTGCCGGTTTCCACCATCAAGGCGAAGACGTCCTTGGCGAGGCGGCCCGACAGGGTGCCGTCGCCGATCAGGTCGATCAGGGCACCGAGATCCTTGGCCGAGACCGGCGGGTTCTCCATGGTCTTGCCGGTGGCGTTGAGTGCCGCGAAGAAGTCGCCCATCACCCAGTTGCAGGCGATCTTGGCGTCGCGGCCCTTGGCCACGGTCTCGAAGAACTCGGCCGAAATGCGCTCCGCCACCAAAACCCCGGCGTCGTAGGCGTTAAGGCCGTACTCGGCCATGAAGCGGGTCTTCTTGGCGTCGGGCAGCTCCGGCAAGCCGGCCTTGATGCCATCGACGAAGTCCTGGGCAATCACCAGCGGCAGCAGGTCGGGGTCGGGGAAGTAGCGGTAGTCGTGGGCCTGCTCCTTGGAGCGCATGGACCGCGTCTCGACCTTGATGGAATCGAACAGCCGGGTCTCCTGGCTGATGGTGCCGCCGGTCTCGTAGACGTCGATATGGCGCCTTGCCTCGAACTCGATGGCCTGCTGGACATAGCGGATGGAGTTGACGTTCTTGATCTCGCAGCGGGTGCGCAGCTCGGTCGAGCCCACCGGCCGGACGCTGACATTGGCGTCGCAGCGCATGGAGCCTTCTTGCATGTTGCCGTCGCAGGTCTCCAGATAGCGCAGGATCGAGCGCAGCTTGGTCAGGTATAGGCCGGCCTCTTCCGGCGAGCGCAGATCGGGCTTGGAGACGATCTCCATCAGCGCCACGCCCGAGCGGTTGAGGTCGATGAACGACTTGCTGGGATGCATGTCGTGGATGGACTTGCCGGCGTCCTGCTCCAGATGCAGCCGCTCGATGCCGACGGTGCGGGTGGAGCCGTCGGGTAGGTCGAGGATCACCTCGCCCTCGCCGACGATGGGCTTGTCGAACTGGCTGATCTGATAGCCCTGGGGCAGGTCGGCGTAGAAGTAGTTCTTGCGGGCGAACACCGATGTCAGGTTGATGCGCGCTTTCAGCCCCAGGCCGGTCTTGACCGCCTGGGCGACGCAGACCTCGTTGATCACCGGCAGCATGCCGGGGAAGCCGGCATCGACGAAGCTGACCTGGGTGTTGGGCTCGGCCCCGAACTCGGTGGCGGCGCCGGAAAACAGCTTGGAGTGCGAGATCACCTGCGCGTGGACCTCGAGGCCGATGACGACCTCCCAATCGCCGGTTTCGCCCTGGATGATATAGGCCATCACACGCACTCCCCTTTGGGGCCGCATCCGCAGGGCGGGTGCTGCGGCGGACGAGCGGTGAAGTTCGCCGCCGTTTCCATCACGCCGGCCACCTTGAACACGGTTTCCTCGTCGAACGGCCGCCCGATCAACTGCAAGCCCAGCGGCAGGCCGTCGGCGGACAGGCCGGCGGGCAGGCTGAGGCCCGGCAGGCCGGCCATGCTGGTGGGAATGGTGAAGATGTCGTTCAGCCACATGGTGACGGGGTCGTCGGTGCCCTCGCCCTGGCCGAACGCCGCCGTGGGCGCGGTGGGGGTCAAGATCACGTCCACCGTCTCGAACGCCTTGCGGAAGTCCTCGGCGATCAGGCGGCGCACCTTCTGGGCCTTGGCGTAATAGGCGTCGTAATAGCCGGCCGACAGCACATAGGTGCCGATCAGGATGCGGCGGCGCACTTCGGCGCCGAAGCCGGCGGCGCGGGTCTTGGCATACATTTCGTCCAGGGTCTTGCCCGCCACCCGCTGGCCGAAGCGCAGGCCGTCATAGCGGGCCAGATTGGACGAACATTCGGCCGGGGCGATGATGTAGTAGGTGGCCAGGGCGTATTTGGTGTGGGGCAGGGTGATCTCCACCGGCGTGGCGCCGGCCGCCCGCAGCCATTCGATGCCCTGGTCCCAGACCTTGGCCACCTCGTCGCTAAGACCGACCGGTCGGTATTCCTTGGGGATGCCGATCTTGAGACCACGGATGTCGCCGGTCAGCGCCGCCTCGAAATCCGGCACCGCCATATTGACCGAGGTGGAATCCTTGGGGTCGAAGCCGGCCATGCTCCCCAGCATGATGGCGCAGTCGCGCACGGTCCGCGCCATGGGGCCGGCCTGATCCAGCGACGAGGCGAAGGCGACGATGCCCCAGCGCGAGCAGCGGCCATAGGTCGGCTTGATGCCGGTGATGCCGCAGAAGGCGGCGGGCTGGCGGATGGAGCCGCCGGTGTCGGTGCCGGTGGCGGCCATCACCATGCGGGCCGCCACGGCGGCGGCCGAACCGCCCGACGAGCCGCCGGGGACCAGCTTGGCCTTGGGATCGGAGATGCGCTTCCACGGATTTTCCACCGCGCCGAAATAGCTGGTCTGGTTGGACGAGCCCATGGCGAACTCGTCGAGATTGAGCTTGCCCAGCGAGATGGCTCCGGCCGCCTTCAGCTTGGCCGAGACGAAGGAGTCGTAGGGCGGCTTGAAGCCTTCCAGGATATGGCTGGCCGCCGTGGTCTGAACCCCCTTGGTGCAGAACAGGTCCTTGATGCCGATGGGCAGGCCGTCCATGGCCCCGGCCTGTCCCGCCTGACGGCGCAGGTCGGAGGCCTTGGCCTCCTCCAGCGCCAGTTCGGGGGTCTCGACGATGAAGGCGTTGAGGTCGCGCCGGGCCTCGACCGCCCCGATATGGGCGGCGGTCAGCTCGACGGCGGTGAACTCGCCCTTGGCCAGCTTGTCGCGGCCCTCGGCCAGCGTGAGATTGGTTAAGGTTCTCATTCCACCACCTTGGGAACCGTGAAGAAGCCGTCCTCGGCCTCGGGCGCGTTGAGCAGAACCGCCTCGGGCTGGCCGCCGTCGGTGATGACGTCCTTGCGCAGGGGCAGGGTCATGGCCGCCACCGAGGTCATGGGCTCGATGCCGTCGGTGTTCACTTCGGAGAGTTGCTCGACGAAGGTCATGATGTTGGAGAGTTCACCGGCGAGGTGGTCGAGGTCCTCGTCGCGAATCTCGATCCGCGCCAGATTGGCGATGTTGCGAACGGTCGCTTTGTCCAGGGACATGGGAATGGCTTGCTCCGCCGTTGGCCGCAGGAATTGCTTGCGATATTGTGAATCGTGGCGGACGTTAACACCCCCCCGGAACAGGTGCAACCCCATGACCAGCGTCGCCTACCAGCTCCAACGCGCCCCCATGGGGGTGGTTCTGCTGGACAGCCGCCGCCGGGTGGTGGCTGCCAACGGTTTGGCGCGGCGCCTGCTGGAGCCGGTGAACGGCCCCATCCTGGGCGCCGACCTGCTGGACCTGCATCCCGAACCCGCCCGCGCCAAGGTGCAATGGCTGCTGGACGCCGCCCGCGCCCGTCCCCACGAACCGGCGGGCATGGCCATGACCTTGCCGTTCGGAACCCTGGTGGCGCGGGTCACCATGATGGAGGGGGTAAGCGAGGAAGCTCCCGGCTGGTGCATGATCTTCCATCTGCCCGAGGGCTTCGCCATGACGGCGGCGGCGCCCGCGTCCGGCGACATCCTGGTCAAGCTGCCGGTGGGATCGCGCGCCGGCGTGGTGCTGCTGGACGTGGCCGACGCCGTCTATCTGGAGGCGGAGGGGCACTACACCCGCGTCCACACCGCCGACGGCCAGCATTTCTGCTCGCTGTCGCTGGCCGCCCTGGTCAAGCGGGTCGATCCCGCCGTGTTCCTGCGGGTGCATCGCAGCTTCGTCGTCAACCTGCACCATGCCCGCGCCATCGACCGCCGCGACGGCCAGTGGGCCATCGTCATGGCGGCTCCCAACAATCCCCATGTGCCGGTCAGCCGCGCTCGCATCGATCTGGTCCGGCGGCGGTTGGCGCTGTGACCATTACCGTTCACGCGGGCCTGGGGACCGTTCACGCGCCGGGGGCTCCGTTCGTTCATGCCCGGTTGTTCCCGGCGCGGCGATAACCAAGGCTGTGGCCCAGCCAGGGAGAGCATCATGAGCATCGCCGTTCCGCCG
Source organism: uncultured Magnetospirillum sp. (assembly GCF_903853455.1). GTDB lineage: Bacteria > Pseudomonadota > Alphaproteobacteria > Rhodospirillales > Magnetospirillaceae > Phaeospirillum. Next base: position 31,596 of record NZ_CAINTR010000183.1, on the reverse strand, counting down.
GACCGCTATATCTCGTTCAACGGCATCGATTGCGACGGCAACGCCCGCATCGTGGTCGAGCACGTCCTGGCCCTGATCGACCTGCCGGCCTATGCCAACTGCTTCTGGGACCGCTTCCGCATCCGCCTGGCCGAGGCCGGCAAGCTGGGCGCCCGCAAGTCGGACGAGCTGTGCCTGGCCTGCTCCCACACCTACTACATCGAGGAACTGTTCGAAGCCGCCGCCGACGAAATCGGCCTCGCCGCGCTCCGCCGGCTGGAAGACGAGTGCTGCTAGGAGACTGAGACCCTCACTTCGGGCACGGATGCCGCGCCGAGTCGGCGGTGTCGCAGGCCGAGACGTTGCGCAGGAAGCTGGCCCATTCCTGCAACATGTCGGGGGGGGCCGGGGCGATTTCGTTGCGTTCGAACGCTTGGCCGCGCCAGATCCGCTGGACGACGTACATGGCCGCGGTGCCGCGGATGGCCTTGACCGCCACCAGTCCGCCCAGGCCGGTCTTGCGCCCCTTGGTGCAGGTCACCGTCATGGTCGCCACCGGATAGCCGTTGGTCTGGGTTTCGCTCACCGGGCTCGGCCCCGACGCCTCGCAATTGGTGCGGCTGGCCTCGACGATGCGCTGGATGTATTCGCGTGGATCGGCCTTGGGATCGGCCAGAATCTGCACCGCCATCATCTCGCTCCAGCTTTCCGGGTTTTGTCCCGGCGGAAACAGCTGCTTGGTGATGGAGTTCTGATTGCTGCTGGAGCCGTGGATCTGCCAGCCTTGCGGCGGCGTCATGATCATCCGCTCGGTGATCTCGCCGCCCGGCGCGGGCGCCCCGCGCTGCGGCTGGGGGAGGCGCGGCGGTTCGCGCATCTGGCTTTGTCCGGCGGCGGGAATCAGGGCCAGGGCCACGGCGGCAAGAAGGATGAAGCGGCGCATCATGACTCCCGGTCAGTAGGCTTTTGCCAAGGCGTGGCTGACCACCTTGCGCATGAGGGTGGGCAGGGCCTGTTCGCCCAGGCGGTCCAGCGGGCACCACAGGCCGCGCGCCGGCGCCGAGCCGGCCCGCCCGGTGGCGACGGTCAGTTCCAGATGGAAATGGGTGAAGCTGTGACGCACCAGACCGGGCAGCAGGCGCCAGTCGGCGGCCAGCGCCTTGGACGGCAGCGGCGCTTCGGCGCGGGCGTCGTCCAGGGTCCAGGCCTCGGCCCGCCATTCGGTGGAGGGCACCTCCATCATGCCGCCCAGCAGCCCCTTGGGCGGGCGGCGGCGCAGCAGCACGGCGCCGTCCTTGGCGGTGGTCCAAAAGGCGATGCCGCGCCGGGTCGGGCGCTCGGCCTTGGCCAGCTTGGCCGGCAGGTCGGCCTCGATCCCCAGCGCCAGGGCGGCGCAGGACTCCCGCCACGGGCAGATGCCGCAGGCGGGGCTTTTGGGGGTGCAGATGGTGGCGCCCAGATCCATCACCGCCTGGGCGTAGTCGCCCGGCCGCGTCGCGGGGGTGAGTCCCGCCGCCAGCGCCTTGAGGCGCGGCTTGGCCTTGGGCAGTGGCTCGGTCACGGCGTAAAGCCGGGCCATCACCCGCTCGACATTGCCGTCCATCACCACGGCGGGACGGCCGAAGGCGATGGCGGCGATGGCGGCGGCGGTATAGTCGCCGATGCCGGGAAGCTGGCGCAGCGCCTGTTCCTCGTCGGGAAAGTGGCCGTGCCGCCACTCGGTCACCGTCTTGGCGCACAGATGCAGGTTGCGGGCACGGGCGTAGTAGCCCAGCCCGGCCCAGGCCTGCATGACGTCTTCCACCGGCGCGGCGGCCAGGGCCTCGACGGTGGGCCAGCGCGCGACGAAGGCGCGGAAATAGGGCTGCACCGCCGTCACCGTGGTCTGCTGGAGCATGACCTCGGACAGCCACACGCGGTAGGGATCGCTGGTCTGGCCGGGCGGGGCACGCCACGGCAGGACGCGGCGGTCGCGATCGTACCAGACGAGAAGGCGGGCGGAAGATGGCGGAGTCGGCATGGCGGCGAGGATAGTGCAAAATCCGCCGCTAGGGTATGGTCGCGTTATGGCCGATTCGAAACCACCCGCCAAGAAGGACGAAGACCGCCGCGTCTACGGCATGGTCTCCATCGCCGTGCCCAGCGAGCGGGTGACGCGGCCGGTGTTCGGCAAGCACGGCTTCGCCGGCGGCGCCCTGGTGGTGGACTGGCCGGCCATCGTCGGCTCGGCGGTGGCCAGCCACACAATGCCCATCCGCATCCGCTTCCCGCCGAAAGAGCGGGCCGAGGGCACCCTGATCATCAAGGTGGATTCCGGGGCCTTCGCCCTGGAGGTCCAGCACCTGGAGCCGCTGATCCTGGAGCGCATCAACGGCTATTTCGGCTGGAAGGCGGTGGCGCGGCTGAAGCTGATGCAAGGCCCGCTGCCCGAGGCGCCGCGCAAGCCCAAGCCCGCCGCCGTCGCGGCCGAACTGGACTCCCGGATGGAGGCCCGGCTGGCCGAGGTCGAGGACCCCGAACTGCGCGAGGTGCTGACCCGGTTGGGGCGGCGAATTGGTGGCCCCCTTACCAAATCCTAAGACATCCCCATATACGTTGGGCCATGGAGGGGTGACACAATGGGTGCGCTGCACGACCTGTCCGACATGTCTCGCGATTATGGGTTGGGAATGAAATACTTCCTGTTGATCGGCGGCGTCATCGCCGCCTTGATGCTGGCCCTGTTCCTGTGGGGGCGGGTGGTGCCGCCGGTGGCTTCAGTCACGGCTCCCGCCACCGCTCCGGCCGAGGCTCCTGCCGCGACCGGCGCGCCGACCTCCTACTGATCTTGTGCCGGCCGGCCTGACCTCCTAATATCCCCCCGGTTTATCGCCATGGAGGATAAGAAGGTGAAGTCGCTCGTCCGTCTGCTCGCCGTCGTCGCCGCGCTGTTCGTCGCCCAGCCCGCCTGGGCCGCCGACGATGGGTACAAGATCGATCAGGTGCTGGGAAAGGCCGACGCGCCGCTGACCATCATCGAATACGCCTCCACCACCTGCCCGCACTGCGCCCACTTCCATAAAGAGACCCTGCCCAAGCTGAAGGCCGAGTGGATCGACACCGGCCGCGCCAAGCTGATCTTCCGCGACTTCCCCACCGGCCCGCAGTCGCTGTCGGTCGGCGCGTCGATGATCGCCCATTGCGCCGGTCCCGACCGCTATTTCGGTCTGCTGGGGCTGATCATGGACCATCAGGACAAGTGGATGGGTGCCGACGACAAGCTGGCCGAGCTGAAGCGGTTGGCCAAGCTGGCCGGTCTGGGCGAGGACCGGGTCGACGCCTGCCTCAAGAAGCAGGATCTGGCCGACGCCATTACTGCCCGCGCCAAGGAGGGCTACGACCGCTACGGCGTCGACAGCACGCCGTCCTTCATCGTCGACGGCAAGCTGCTGGTCGGCGCCCAGTCGTTCGAGGACCTGGACAAGGCGCTGAAGGCCGCCAAGAAGTAGGAATGCCGGCGGGAACGGGGGACCCCGACGCGCCAGAACGGCGCGGAGTTGCGGCCAAGGGCCGGCGCGGCACATGCCGCGAAAGCCAAGGGCGCGGGACGCGCCCGCCCGGCGATTGAGGGGCATCAAAACATTTGATCCAGTTCACCAAACTGCGGTTGTCCGGGTTCAAGTCGTTCGTTGACCCGGCCGAGTTGCTGATCGAACCCGGCATGACCGGGGTGGTCGGTCCCAACGGCTGCGGCAAGTCCAACCTGATCGAGGCGCTGCGCTGGGTGATGGGCGAGACCTCGGCGCGGCAGATGCGCGGCGGCGAGATGGACGACGTCATCTTCGGCGGCACCTCGTCGCGCCCGGCCCGCAATATCGGCGAGGTCGGGCTGGTGCTGGACAACACCGACCGCACCGCGCCCCCCCAGTTCGACCGCGACGAGATCGAGGTCATGCGCCGCATCGAGCGCGGCAACGGTTCGCTCTACCGCATCAACGGCGTCGAGACCCGCGCCCGCGACGTGCAGTTGCTGTTCGCCGACGCCGCGACGGGAGCGCGCTCGTCGGGACTGGTCAGCCAGGGCCGGGTAGGGGCGCTGATCGCCGCCAAGCCCGCCGACCGGCGGCTGCTGCTGGAAGAGGCCGCCGGCATTTCCGGCCTGTATTCCCGCCGCCACGAAGCCGAGCTGCGTCTCAAGAACGCCGAGACCAACCTGTCGCGCCTCGACGACGTGCTGACCACCCTGGACGAGCAGTTGAAGTCGTTGCAGAAGCAGGCGCGTCAGGCCAACCGCTACCGCACCCTGTCGGAGCAGATCCGCAAGATCGAGGCCCAGGTGCTCTATCTCGACTGGCTGGCGGCGCTGGCCGGCGTCGATGCGGCGCGGGCCGCCTTCCGCGAGGCCGAGATGCGGGTGGAGGAGGCCACCGAGCAGGCCGCCATCGCCGCCGCCCGTCAGGCCGAGATCGCCGCCGGCCTGCCCGACCTGCGCCGGGCCGATTCCGACGCGGCGGTGGCGTTGCAGAAGGTGGCGGCCGAGCGCGAGCAGCTGGAGGCCGAGGAAGGCCGCCTCGCCGAGACCCGCCGCGATCTGGAGGCAAGACTGGCCCAGGCCGGCGCCGACCTTCAGCGCGAGCATGCCCGCGCCGCCGACGCCACCCAAGCCATCGCCCGCCTGGACGAGGAACGCCAAGCCCTGATCGAGGCCTCGGAGGGCGAGGCCGAATCCCGTCTCGAGGCCGAGGCGGTGGTGGATCTGGCGGCCGGCGCGGTGGTGGAGGTCGAGCACGACCTGTCGGCCCTGATGGAGGAGGTGGCCGCCGCCGATGCCGAGCGCGGCGCCGCCCATCGCCGCCTGTCCGAGACCGAGACCCGCCGCGACCGCCTGAAGGAGCGGCTGGACCAGGTGGAGCGCCAGCGGGCCGAGATCGAGGCCGAAAGCATCGACCGCTCCGATCTCACCGCCCTGGAAATGGACCTGGAAGGGGCGCTGGAATTCCTCGACGAATCGCGCGAGGGCGCCGAGGCCGCCGACCGGGCCCGCGTTCAGGCCCAGGCGGCGCGTGAAACCACCCGCGACGCCTTCCAGGCCGCCAGCGCCGCCCGTTCGCGCCTCCAGGCCGAGGCCGACGCCCTGCGCCAGGTGCTGGCCCAGGGCAAGGGCGGCGACCACCGGCCGGTGCTGGAAGACACCTCCGCCATGTCCGGCTTCGAGCCCGCCCTGGCGGCGGCGCTGGGCGACGATCTCGGCGCGCCCACCGATGCGAGCGCGCCGCTGCACTGGGACGAACTGGGGCCGCTGGACCATCCCCCCGCCTTGCCGTCCGGCACCGAGCCGCTGGCCCGCTTCGTCACCGCGCCGTCGCAACTGGCGCGGCGGCTGTCCCAGGTGGGGGTGGTGGCCGACGCGGCGGCCGGCGAGGCCCTGCGCCCCGCCCTGGCGGTGGGGCAGCGGCTGGTCAGCCGCGACGGCGACCTGTGGCGCTGGGACGGCTATACCGCCCGCGCCGGCGCCCCCAGCCCCATGGCGTTGCGCCTCGCCCAGCGCAATCGCCTGCGCGAGTTGGAAGCCCGCCTGGAGGATGCCTCGCTGGGGGTGGAAGAGGCGGAGGAGGCGGTGCAGACCGCCACCATGGCCGCCGAGCATGCCGCCGAGGCCGAGCGCCGCGCCAAGGACGCGGTCAAGCAGGCCGAGGCCGAAACCGCCAAGGCCCGTGACGCCCATGCCAAACTGGCCCAGCGCTTCAGCGCCTATGAAAGCCGCCTCGCCGCCGTGACCGAACAGCGCGACGGCGTCGGCGCCGATCTGGCCCTGGCCGAGACGGAATTGGCGGAGGCCAAGGCGGCGGTGGCCGCCTTCCCCGAATCCACCGACGGCCGCGACCGGGTCGCCTCGCTGCGCGCCGCCCTGGCCGAGCGCCGCTCCGCCCTGGTGGAGGCCCGCTCCGAGCTTGACCGCCGGATCCGCGAGGGCGGCGAGCGCCGCCGCCGGCTCGACGCGGTGGAGGCCGACGCCAAGTCCTGGCGCAACCGCACCGAGGCCGCCCGCGCCCATGTGGAGGAGCTGGAGGAGCGCCGCGAGACGGTGATGGCCGAGATCGAGCGGCTGTCCACCCTGCCCGACACCATCGCCAAGCGCCGCGCCGCCCTGTTCGAGCGCATGGAGGCGGCCGAGGCCGCCCGCAAGGCCTGTGGCGACGCTCTGGTTAGCGCCGAGGGGGCGCTGGCCGAGGCCGACCGTCTGGTCCGCGCCGTCGAAGGCATCTTGGTGTCGGCCCGCGAGGACCGCATCCGGCGCGAGGCCGCCGTGGCCGCCGCCGACCAGGCCTGCCGTACTGTGGCCGGCCGCATCGCCGAACGCCTGGAGATGACGCCGGAGCAATTGCGCGAGGTCGCCGGTCTGGTGGAAACCGAGCGCCCCGACCCGGAGGAGACCCTGCGCAAGCTGGACCGCTTGATCCGCGAGCGCGACAACATGGGGCCGGTCAACCTGCGGGCCGAGCAGGAGGTCGAGGAACTGGACGCCCGCATCAAGGCCATGGTGGCGGAAAAGGACGACCTGACCGCCGCCATCGCCAAGCTGCGCCATGCCATCGGCGAACTCAACCGCGAGGGCCGCGAGCGCCTGCTGGCCTCGTTCCAGGCGGTGGACCAGCATTTCCGCGACCTGTTCGTCAAGCTGTTCGGCGGCGGCCGCGCCCATCTGGCGCTGACCGAATCCGCCGATCCGCTGGAAGCCGGGCTGGAGATCATGGCCAGCCCGCCGGGCAAACGGCTGCAACAGCTGTCGCTGCTGTCGGGCGGCGAGCAGGCCCTGACCGCGCTGGCGCTGCTGTTCGCGGTGTTCATGACCAATCCGGCCCCCATCTGCGTGCTGGACGAGGTCGACGCGCCGCTGGACGACGCCAACGTGGACCGCTTCTGCTCGCTGGTGGAGGGCATCGCCCGGGCCACCCGCACCCGCTTCCTGATCGTCACCCACCACCGCATGAGCATGGCCCGCATGGACCGCCTCTACGGCGTGACCATGGCCGAGCGCGGCGTGTCGCAGTTGGTCTCGGTCGATCTCGCCCAGGCCGAGGCGCTCAGGGACAAGACGGTGGTGAGGTAGGGCGGGTTCAGGCTATAATCCCGCCGGAACAAGGTGGTGACGCGACATGCGAACCCTCGACGACATCATGGGCCAGCTTCGGGCCATGCAGCCCGATCTGAATCGCCGCTACCGCATCCGTGAGATGGGGGTGTTCGGCTCCTATGCGCGGGGTGAGCAACGCGAGGACAGCGATCTCGACCTGCTGGTGGATCTGGCGGACGGAACCACCCTGGTGGATTACGTCGGGCTTCAGCTCGAACTGTCCGATGCCCTCGGCCTGAAGGTCGAACTCGCCAACAAGAAGACGCTCAAGCGCCGCATCGGTCGCCACATTTTGGCCGAGGTGCGGCCGTTGTGACGCGTGAGTTCGCCGATTTTCTTGATGACATGCTCGATCATGCCCGGAAAGCACGGGGCTTTGTTGGGGGCATGAGTTGGGAAGATTTCCGGGCGGATGTGCGGACCCAATTCGCCACCGCCCGCGCCATCGAGATCGTCGGCGAGGCCGCCCGCCGCATTCCCGATGACGTTCAAAGCCGCTTTCCCGCCATTCCCTGGCGCCAGATTATCGGCATGCGCAATGTGCTTGCTCACAATTACGATGGGGCCGATCCTCGGATCATCTTCGATACCGCCACGCTCTTTCTGCCGACGCTGATCGCCGACCTCCTGGTGATCGGGGCGGGGGCCCCCGACGAATCCTAGCCTTGGCGCGCGATTCCCGCGACACCACCCCTTCGGGGAGGAAAGATTTTTTGTCGCGCTGCAATATCCCTTGGGGCCGCAAGGACCGGTGGGGCTTGAAATTCCTATGCGAAACAGCGGATTAGTTCTGCGGGTTTACGGCCTTGACACGGGTGGGGCCAGACCTTATGGTGCCCGCGCTTTTGGCACCCATGGGCCAGAAGGGGGGATATCGAGGATGCACCCAAATGGCTGACCCCGAGACGCCCCCGTCGCTGGAAGACCTCGATGCTCGTTTGCGCGTCGCCCGCGCAAGGGAAGAGGAAGATTCGGGTCGTGGACCGGAAAGCCGAGGACGGCCGACCGGAGCGGGACTTGGAATGCGCATCGGGGTCGAGCTGGTGGCTGGTGTGATGGTTGGCGTGGGGATAGGTTGGGCGCTGGACGCTTGGCTGAAGACCGCGCCCTGGTTGATGGTGTTGTTTCTGATCCTGGGTGGGGCGGCCGGTTTGATGAACGTGCTTCGCGTCATGCGCGGCATGGACGCCTCGGTCGGTCTGGGACAGGCGCAGCGCCGGGCAGAGCAGACGAAGAACCATTGAGAGAGGCATGCGGTGGCTAATCCGATCGAACAGTTCAAGATCCAGCCGTTGGTTCCGCTCAAGGTCGGGGCGTTGGACATTTCGTTCACCAACTCCGCGGCCATGATGGTGCTATCCGTCTGTCTGATCACCTTGTTCCTGACGCTGTCGGTGCGCTCGCGCGCCCTGGTGCCGGGCCGCTGGCAGTCCATGGCGGAAATCTTCTACGAATTCATCGCCGGCATGCTGCGCGACAACGTGGGAGCCGAAGGGCGGAAGTACTTCCCCTTCATCTTCTCCCTGTTCATGTTCGTGCTGTTCGGCAACCTGCTGGGCATGATGCCGATCCCGGTGATCGGCTTCACCTATACCAGCCACGTGATCGTGACCTTCGCCATGGCGGCCTTCGTGTTCGTCGGCGTGACCATCATTGGCTTCGCCCGTCACGGCACCCATTACCTGCGCATGTTCTTCCCCGAGGGTGCGCCGATCGCGACCGCGATCATCCTGATCCCCATCGAGCTGATCTCGTACTTTTCGCGTCCCTTCAGCCTCGCCGTCCGTTTGTTCGCCAACATGACGGTGGGCCACATCATCCTCAAGGTGATGGGCGGCTTCGTGGTGTCGCTGGGTGCGTTCTATCTGGTCCCCGGTGTGGTTCCCTTCGCCTTCCTGTCGGCGGTGACGGTACTGGAATTCGGTATCGCCCTGCTCCAGGCTTATGTCTTCACCATCCTGTCCTGCATCTACCTGCACGATGCCATCCACATGCATTGAGGCGGGTGCGGTCAGACGTTCATCCTATTCCGTTTTGTCCTGAAGGAGTTGAGTACATGGATCCGCAAGCTGCTAAGTTCATCGGTGCTGGTCTGGCTGCCATCGGCATGATCGGTTCGGGTATCGGCGTGGGCAACATTTGGTCCAGCCTGATCGCCACCGTCGGCCGCAACCCGTCCGCCAAGGCCAATGTCGAGCTTTACGGCTGGATCGGCTTCGCGGTGACCGAGGCGATCGCGCTGTTCGCCCTGGTCGTTGCCCTGATGGTTCTCTTCGCCTAAGGCGAAGAGTCTCCTTCGGAACGTGGTCGGTGCCGCGACGGGGTGGTCATCACTCCGTCGCGGTCATCCGGCCGGTCCGAGACTTTTCGGGTCAGCATCTAATACCCGCCCAGGAGCTTCGGGATGCCTCAATTCGATCCCACCTTTTTTGCGCCCCAGCTGTTCTGGCTGTTGCTCACCTTCGTCACGCTTTACGTGTTGATGACCATGGTGGCCCTGCCCAAGATCGGCGCCGTCCTCGACGAGCGTCAGCGCAAGATCGACGACAATCTCGACAAGGCCGCTCAGTTGAAGGCCGAGGCCGAGGCTGCGGTGGCGGCGTATGAGAGGGCTCTGTCCGAATCCCGCGCCCACGCCCATTCCGTCATCAAGGAGGCGTCGGATCGCCTCGCCCAGGAGGCCGACGAGCGCAACAAGGCGCTGGCCGCCCGCTTGGCCGAGCAGATCAAGGCCGGCGAGGTCCGTATCGCCCAGGCCAAGGACAAGGCCGTGGCCAATGTCCGCGACGTGGCCGTCGACGTGGCCGGTTCCGTCTTCGCTCGCCTCGTCGGCTCCGCCGCCGATGCCGCCCGGTTGGAAACCGCCGTCGCCGCCGCCCTCAAGGAGCACGGCAAATGATTTCTAGCGCCTTCGCCGCCGCCGCCGAACATGGCGCCGCCGTCGCCGAGCATGCGGCCCATCACGGCCCCTTCTATACCGAGCCCCATTTCTGGGTCGATGTTTCCTTCATCCTGGTGGTGGTGCTGGCCTGGCGGCCGGTGTCGCGCGCCATCGCCGCCGGGCTCGACGCCCGCGCCGCCAAGATCAAGGCCCGCCTCGACGAGGCGCACAAGCTGCGTGAGGAGGCCCAGGAGATGCTGGCCACCTATCAGCGCAAGCAGCGCGACGCCATGAAGGAAGCCGAGGAAATCATCGCCCATGCCAAGGCCGAGGCCGAGCGTCTCGCCAAGCAGGCGGCCAAGGATCTCGACGCCAGCATGAAGCGCCGCGAGCAGATGGCTCTCGACCGCATCGCCCAGGCCGAAGCCCAGGCGGTGAAGGAGGTTCAGAACCTCGCCGTCGATGTCGCCATCGGTGCCGCTCAGAAAATGATCGGCGAAAGCATGTCGGCCGCCCAGACCAGCCAACTGGTTGATGCCGCCATTTCGGATCTGCCGGGCAAGCTTCACTAAGATTTGCCGGGCTTTCCCCCCAAGATAAACCCCCCGTCGGACCACTCCGGCGGGGGTTTTGTTTTGGAGCCTGCCAAAATCGTCGCAAGGCATCGGCAGCACGAGGTTGAATATCATCCCAAACGGCAGTAGGCTCGTGACAATTGGTTGCCAACGGGGCACACGCCGAAGGCCAACCTGATTTAGTCCGGTGCGGACGCGCGGCAGAAACGGCATCATCTTCGAGAATTTTACCGAAGGCATTTCTACGAAACCCAACTTCGGCGAACCGATCAGGAGGAACCATGTCTCAGCAGACCTCACTCTCTCTTGCTGAGGAGCAAGCATTCCAGCTGTCCCAGGCTGCCATCCTGCTCGATCAGACCAGGAGCGAGCGCGACAAGAACGTCGGTCCTTTCGCCGTCGCCTTGAAGAGCAACCTCGACACCTGGGTGGCGCTCTGCACCGTCATTTCGCACGAGGACTGCGTCTTGAGCGAGGACGTGAAGCGCAATCTCCGCCGGCTGGCGCAGTTCGTCGCCGACAAGACCCTGGCGGGTTTGGAAAGCGTCACCAACGAGACCATCGACTCCTTCATCAACATCAACCTCCAGATCTCCGAAGGTCTGCTCGAGGGCGCCAAGGCGCGGTGATCGAAGCCCCCTTCCTGTCCGTTCGGACGGGAAGGGGGCATTCGCCGATCCGGGTCCCATCAGGTGCCGCTCCCCGCTACACCTTCCACCGGCCCGTTGACGATGGTGTGGACGTTTCGCGTACGCCAGGGGAGACATAATGCTGCGAGAGCAGGCCCGGCCGGTCAACGATGCTGACACGGCCATTCTTGATGCCATCGATCATGGCGATACGCTGGCGCTGCAGGTGATTCGCCATCGCGTGCCAACCACGCTGCTCAGCTTCCTCGAACAACTTTTGCAAGACGACGGCAAGGACGACGTGGCGAACTGGCGGCAACTGGCCGACGCGCTGCGCGACGCCGGACTGACGGCATCGGCGCTTGCCGCCTATGGCCGGCTTTCCAACGTGGGAGATGCGGACGTACGCGCCGACGCCTATGCGAGCCGGGCGGAGATCGAGCGCAAGCTGCACATGGAATGGGCCGCCGCCGCCGACCAGAGGGCCGCCAACCGTCTGCGCGGCATCCAGAACACCGGCGGGCTGCTGCTGGAACTGGAGGACGGCGATCTGATGGTGCAGACCGCCCATTCCGATCCCACCGACTATGCTCGTATCGTGGCGTCCCTGCCTGATTCCCCCCTTCTCAATGATCCGTTGCGCGACCCCACCCTCACTAAACGTTATTGCCAGACTCCGCCCCCTGACGGCGGCGTCGTCGTCGACGACTGCTCGTTCTTCGTGCTGGACGGAAACGGCCGCCCGATCCTGCAGGTCGAGGCCGATGCCCGTGGCGACCGCTATCTGGGATGCCGTGAAACCTGGATTCTGTTGACCCGGCTGGACGAGGCCCACCCGCAGATCGCCCAGGCGGAAAGCCTGGCGGTGCGCCAGTTGCGGATCATCCTGGAATGGTCCGGCTGTTCCTCGGCCATGTTCGAGGCCCGTCCGGGCGTTGCCTTGTCGCCGCTGCTCTGGGCATGGATCACCAACACGGATGCCGGGGTCGTTTCCTTCACCGCCGCCTGGATCGACCTGTCCGCCAGCGAGGAGGCGATCGAGCGGGGCTATCGCGATGCTCACCGCCAGAGTCTGCGCTGGGGGCGCAAGAACATCCGAATTGTCAAGACCACCACCCCCGATCCGGTGCAGATCGACCTCTACCGGGAGGTTCATTTCGACTGCGGCCGTTGGCCGGCCGTATCGACGGACATCCTCGCCACCTATCTCGACGAGGGACGCTTCAACCTCTATATCGGTTATTTCGAGGAAAAGCCGGTGGTGGCCCTGCTGTCGTCGCGCCATGGCAGCACCACCTATTACTGGGCCAGTGCCAAGGTGATCATCGGCAACAAGCCGCTGGGGCATGTGGTCCTGCATCAGGCGATCATGGACGCCAAGGCGGAGGGGCAGAAGCGGTTCGATTTCGGCCTCCTGCACACGGCCGAGGGCTTCGACGCCAAACTGCGCAACATCAGCCTGTACAAGCGCGGCTTCGCCAGCCACACCGAGAAAGTTCTTCGATATACGGTGTGGGTCTGACTACGTCAGCAGGCGGTCGGCGGACATCTGGATCAGCGCGCCGATCAGCAGGTCGAGCAGGACCAGCAGGCCGGCGGTGCCGGGCGTGACCGCCAGGGCCACATGGGCGATGTAGGCCTGATAGACCAACAGCACCAAGGTGGCGGCCAGATTGAGGATGGCGAGGCCGTTGCCGGGGAACAGATGGACCAGCACCGCCACCGGCAGCAGCACCGCCATCTGGATCACCGCCGACCAGTTATAGGCGACGATGAAGCGGCAATAGGTCGCCGAGCGTTGCAGCCCGTCGGCGATGTGGGCGACCGCCAGCGGAAAGGCGACGCAGCCGATGACATAGGCGATCAGATTCACCACCAGCGGCAGCGCGATGCCGTCGGCGAAGGTGCCGTCGATGGTCTGCAGCACCAGGAAGCCGGGCAGCACCAGTGCCGGCCCCCAGAACGAATGCCAAAAGCCGGCGGGGGAATCGTCGAACCAGATCAGGCCGGCCGGATCGCGCCGCGCCAGCCGCCAGGCCCCGTAAACGCCGCCGATGATTTCGCCCGCCACGATCATGACCCGCCCACCACCGCTCGCAAGACCCGGTGGTAGATTTGGGTCAGCGCCTCCAGATCGGCAAGCGCCACATGCTCGTCCGATTTGTGCATGCTCTGGCCCACCAGACCGAACTCGACCACCGGGCAGAGATTCTTGATGAAGCGGGCGTCGGAGGTGCCGCCGGTGGTGGACAGGTCCGGCACCAAGCCGGTCACCGCCCGTACCGCCTCGGCCAGGGTGGCCGACAGCGGCCCCGGTGGGGTGAGGAAGGACTCGCCCGAGACCTCGATCGACACCTCCACCTCGCCGCCGGCGGCGGCCACGATGTCGCGAATCCAGCGTTCCAGCGAGGCGCCGCTATGGCTGTCGTTGAAGCGGATGTTGAAACCGGCATGGGCCTCGGCTGGGGTGACGTTGGTGGCGGCGTTGCCCACGTCCACGGTGGTCAGCGCCAGGGTCGAGGCCTGGAAATGGGCGTTGCCGTCGTCGAGGGGCTTTTCCGTCAGCCGGCGCAGGATGTCGAGCAGGCGGGGAATCGGGTTGTCGGCCAGATGGGGGTAGGCGGAATGGCCTTGGGTTCCGAACACGGTGAGGCGGCAGTTAAGGCTGCCGCGCCGGCCAATCTTCATCATCTCGCCCAGGCGCTTGGGATTGGTGGGTTCGCCGACGATGCAGCAATCCAGCGTTTCCCCCCGCGCCGCCAGCCAGTCCAGCACCTTGACGGTTCCGTCCACCGCCGGGCCTTCCTCGTCACCGGTGATCAGCAGCGAAATGGAGCCGGCGGGCGGGGCCTCGGCCAGCAGCCGGGCCACCGCCGCCACGAAACAGGCGATGCCGCCCTTCATGTCGGCGGTACCGCGCCCGAACAGCTTGCCATCGACCACCGTCGCGGCGAAGGGATCAACCGTCCACCCCTTGCCCACCGGCACCACGTCGGTGTGACCGGCGAAGCAGAAATTCGGCGCCGCCTCGCCCCGCCGGGCATAGAGGTTGCGGATCTCCGGCCCACCGCTGTCCGAACGGATGGGATGGCAGGTGAACCCCAGGCCGCCCAGCACCCCGGCCAGCACATCCAGCGCCCCGGCATCCTCGGGGGTGACGCTGGGACAGCGGATGAGGGCCTGGGCCAGGCCGAGGGGATCGGTCGGATCGGTCAATCGCGCAGCAGTTCGTTGATGGAGACCTTGGAGCGGGTGCGCTCGTCCACCTTCTTGACGATGACGGCGCAGTAGAGGCCAGGGCCGGGGCTGCCGTCGGGGAACGGCTTGCCCGGCATGTTGCCCGACACCACCACCGAATAGGCGGGAACCCGGCCCATATGGATCTCGCCGGTCTCGCGATCGACGATCTTGGTGGAGGCGCCGATATAGACGCCCATGGACAGCACCGCGCCGGTTTCCACCAGCACGCCCTCGGCCACCTCGGCCCGCGCCCCGATGAAGCAGTTGTCCTCGATGATCACCGGGCCGGCCTGCAACGGCTCCAGCACGCCGCCGATGCCGGCGCCGCCGGAGATGTGGACGTTCTTGCCGATCTGGGCGCAGGAGCCGACGGTGGCCCAGGTGTCGATCATGGTGCCGGAATCCACATAGGCGCCGAGATTGACGAAGCTGGGCAGCAGCACCGCGCCCGGCGCGATATAGGCCGAGCGGCGCACGACGCAGCCGGGCAGGGCACGGAAGCCGGCGGCGCGGAAGCGGGCGTCGTCCCAGCCTTCGAACTTCATGGGCACCTTGTCGAACCAGGCCGATCCGTTGGGACCGCCGCCCATCACCGCCATGTCGTTGAGACGGAAGGACAGCAGCACCGCCTTCTTCAGCCACTGGTTGACCACCCAGGCGCCGTCCTTCTTCTCGGCGACGCGCAGCTTGCCGCCGTCCAAGGCCTCCAGCGCCGCCTCGACGGCGTCGCGGACCTCGCCCTTGGTCTGGAGGGTGACGCCGTCGCGCGCCTCCCAGGCGGCGTCGATGGTCTTCTCGATGGCGGCAAAGCTCATGGCTCGGGTCCTGCTTGAAGCGGTCGAAACGGGGGAGACGAACATACCGCCTGGGGGACGGGAGTCAACATTGGCGGGGCATGCCCCGCCTTCTCCTCGGACGACCACCCTCGCCATGCGCCGTCGTCGGGAAACCAAAAGGGGCGGAGCTTACGCCCCACCCCAGTCAGAACCGCAGCTTTCCCGGCGCCTGTCAGGCTTCGGTCGGCTCGGGAGCCTGTTCGGCGACGACCGCCTCGGCGGCGGCTTCCCGAACCGGTTCGCGCGGTGCGCGCGGCTCGCGGGGCCGGCGGCCCGGGCCACGGGGTTCCCGAGGCTCACGGGGCTCCCGGGTCCGTTCCGGGGCCGGTTCGCGAACCGGAGCGACACTCTGCTCGGCGATCAGTTCGGGCGGCGGCTCGATGGAGGGCTGAGGGCCTTCGCCGGGGATCTCGGCGACCTGCTGCCGCTGGGGCTGCTGCTGTTGTCCGAAGTCGTTGCCGTTCTCGTTCCCGTTCTCGTTCCCGTTTTCGGTGCCGTTTTCGTTTTCGTCGTCATTCTCCGACTGCATGGACTGCTCGTCGGCGGGGGTCGGCATCTGCTGGCGCGGCCGGCCGTTGTTCTGGTTCTGGGCGTTGATCACCCGGAAATAGTGCTCGGCGTGCTGATAGTAGTTCTCGGCGGCGACCCGGTCGCCCTGCAACGAGGCGTCGCGCGCCAGGGTCAGATACTTTTCCAGCACCTGATGGGCATTGCCGCGAATGCGACATTCGGGGCCATTGCTGTCGAAGACCTGGTTGGGGCGGGGCATGCCGCCGCCGCCGCCACCTCCACCACCGCCGCCGCCGCGGTTCTTACCGCCGCCGCCGCCGCCGCCACCACCACCGCCACCACCACCACCACCGCCGTTGGGACCACGACCACGGGAACGCTGCTTCGGATTCACGGGACCTGCCTTCATGTGCATCATTGTGATTTTCGCTCAAATCCAGTTTGCCGACATCGCTGTTCGGCCTGTCCGCTACCGGGTGAAGGGCGGCGATGGGGGATTTCACGGCACATGAACGAGAGGCGGAGCCCAAAAAAAGCTCAACGCGGTCATCCGGCTCAAGTGGCGTGTATTAGGGCAACCCTAGTCGGCTGAGCGCCGCTTTCCAACAACTTTTTTTATAAACTCGCCACGACGCAGCGTTCGACCCCGCCGAGGTCGCGCCGAACCCCACCCAGCGTCAGCCCCGCCGCCGCCAAAAGCCCCGCCACGGCGCCGGCTTGCCCCATGCCCACCTCCAGCACCGCCACCCCACCGGGGGCGAGCAGGCGGGCGATCTGGGGCGCCAAGGCGCGGTAGCAATCGAGGCCGTCGGGACCGCCGGCCAGCGCCAGACGCGGCTCGAACAGCGCCACTTCCGGCTCCAGCCCGTCGATGTCGCCGTCGGGAATATAGGGCGGGTTGGAGACGATGACCTGGAAGCGCTCCTCCAGGCCGGCGCCCCAATCGCCGAGGTGGAACGCGGCCCGCTCGGCCAGCCCCAGGCTGTCGGCGTTGGCGCGCGCCACCGCCAGCGCCGCCGGGCTTTTGTCGATCCCCAGGCCGGTGGCGCCGCCCAGTTCCGCCAGCAGGGCCAGCAGGATGCAGCCGGTGCCGGTGCCAAGGTCGAGGATGCGGCGCGGCCGCTCCCGCTCGGGCAGGCCATCCAGCACCGCTTCGATCACCGTCTCGGTGTCGGGCCGGGGGTCGAGGGTGTCGGCGGTGACCTTGAGCTCCAGGGTCCAGAAGCCCCGCCGTCCCAGCAGATGGGACATGGGCTCGCGGGCCAGGCGCCGTTGCAGCAGGGCGTCGAACCGCTCGCGCTCGGCGGCGCTCGGCTCCCATTGCGGCCGGGAGAACACCGCCCGCGGCTCCAGGCTCAGGACCTCGCCCAGCAGCAGCCTCGCGTCGAGCCGCGCGGTGTCGATCCCCGCCGCCGCCAGCCGCTCGGCGGCCCGGTGCAGGATCTGGGCGACGGTTAGCATGAGATGCTTGCCTTCAACGCTTCCCCCTCACCCCAACCCTCTCCCTCAAGGGAGAGGGGGCACGATGCCGCCCGGCGCCTGAGGGACAGCATGACTACGACATCTCGGCCAGACGCTCGGCCTGGTCGGCGGCGATCAGCGCCTCGATGACCTCGTCCAGGGCGTCGCCGCTCATCACCGCGTCGATCTTGTACAGCGTCAGATTGATGCGATGGTCGGTGACGCGGCCTTGCGGGAAATTGTAGGTGCGGATGCGTTCCGAGCGGTCGCCGGACCCTACCTGACTCTTGCGGTCGGCGGCGCGCACCGCGTCCTTGGCGGCGCGCTCGCGCTCGTAGAGGCGGGCGCGCAGCAGCTTCAGCGCGGTGGCCTTGTTCTTGTGCTGGCTCTTTTCCTGCTGACAGGCCACGGCCAGACCGGTGGGGATGTGGGTGACCCGGCAGGCGGAATCGGTGGTGTTGACGCTCTGGCCGCCGGAGCCTTGCGAGCGGTAGACGTCGAAGCGCAGGTCCTTGTCGTCGAGCTGGATGTCCACCTCCTCCGCCTCGGGCATGATGGCCACGGTGGCGGCGGAGGTATGGATGCGGCCCTGGGATTCGGTGGCCGGCACCCGCTGGACCCGGTGGACGCCGGACTCGAATTTGAGGCGGGCGAAGACGCCGCGCCCGGTGATGGTGGCGCTGGCCTCCTTGACGCCGCCGATGCCGGTGTCGCTGGCCTCCAGCACCTCGAACCGCCAGCCGTGCAGACCGGCATAGCGCTCGTACATGCGAAACAGCTCGGCGGCGAACAGGGCGGCCTCGTCGCCGCCGGTGCCGGCGCGCACCTCCAGGATGGCGTTCTTCTCGTCGTCCTCGTCCTTGGGCAGCAGCATGAGCTGGACGTTGCGCTCCAGCGCCGTCAGCTGCTCCTTGAGGGCGTAGAACTCCTCCTCGGCCATGGCCCGCATGTCGGCATCGGCGGAGGAATCCTGCATCATCACCGCCGCGTCGGCCATCTCGTCGCGGGCCTTGCGGAAGGCCTGGACCGCCTCGACCACGGGGTCCAGCTCCGCCAGCTCCTTGGACAGCCGGACGATGGTGGTGGAATCGATCCCCTCGCCCGAGGCCAGATGAGCCCGCAGCTCGTCATGGCGATAGAGGACCTTGTCGAATTGGGTTTCCAGATTCATCGAACTGTTTCCATTACCACACGTCAGCGATGCCGCGACTGATGCCAGACCCGGAGAATCGTCACCGTCCCCGCCGTCTCGTCAACGTCGTAGATGAGAAGGAACCTCTTGAAGCGCGGAACCACCCATTCCCGCGTACCGTCCTCGCCGGGGTGCCCCTTGAACGGAAATCGTCCAAGATTGTCGGCAGCCGCCTTGATGGCCGCGGCAACCGCATCGGCGGCGAAGACATTCTCTTGAGCAATGAAAGCGCGGATTTTCCCGAGATCGGCCTCGGCCGCATAAGGCCAGACTACTTCCACGTCGAGGGCGGGGGAAGTTCGTCGGAGGTGCCCCACGAGTCCAGCCATCGCCCCATCGCCGCATTCGAAATCAAGCGGCCGGCGGCCGCGTCGGCACGCGCTGCGGCAATGGCACGTCGCTTCGCCTCGCGCTCGGCGTCGTCGGTGCAAACGGGGTCGGACTTGGGCATCGCGGTCATGGTTTGATCATAGCAACAGATCCGGCACGGCGCACCAATTTCACTCTTCAAGCCGAAACAGCGTCTTCAGCGTCTTTTCCATGGCCCGCCACTCGGCGCCGTCGGCGGCCGTGGCTTTCATCGCCTCGCTGGGGGCGTGCAGCAAGCGGTTGACCAGCAGCCGCGTCGCCTCGGCGGCATCGGTTCCGGCCTCGGCCAGCACCGTCGCGCGGACATCCTCGAACGAGGCGCGCAGGGCCACGATGGCCGGCACCGCCGCTCGCGCCTGGCGTCCGCGCAGGAAGGTCGCCGCCTCGTCGGCGACGATGGCGCGGGCGGCGCGCGCCGCCGCCTCGCGGGTGGCGCGGCCTTCCAGCGCCACCTTCTCCAGGTCGCCGAGATCGTAGAGGAAGGCGCCTTCCACCCGGTTGACCGCCGTTTCCACATCGCCGGGAATGCCGGCGTCGACCAGGAAGATGGGACGGCGGCGGCGTTTCTTGAGAGCGGCGTTGACCGCCTCGGCGCTGACCGCCACGTTGCGGCTGCCCATGCAGGTCAGCACCACGTCGGCCCCGGCCAGGGCGTCGCGCATCTCCTCGAACGGCAGCACATGGCAGTCCAGCGTCTTGGCCAACGCCTCGGCGCGGCTGCTGCGCGGCGCGGTGACCGAGAGGTCCTTCAAGCCCGCTGCCAGCAGGCTTTCCGCCACCAGTTCGCCCATCTCGCCGGTGCCCACCAGCAGCGCCCGGCAGCGCCCCAGATCGCCGTGAAGGTCGCGGGCGATCTGCACCGCGGCGGCGGCGATGCTGACCGGACCCTCGCCGATGGCGGTCTCGCTGCGTACCCGCTTGGCGACGGCGAAGGCGGCCTGGACGAAGGCATCCAGCTCGCCGCCCATGGTGGCGCCCTCGCGGGCCAGCCGATGGGCGGCCTTGACCTGGCCGGTGACGTGGGGTTCACCGATCACCAGCGAGTCCAGCGAGGCGGTGACGGTGAAGCCGTGGCTGACCGCCTCGGCCCCCGCCAGGGTGTAGAGATGGCTGGCCAGCGCCGCCGGCTCCAGACCGGCCCGCGCCGCCAGGGATTCGCCCACCAGCCGCGCCGCGTGGGCGGGATCGTCGTCGACGGTCCACACCTCGACCCGGTCGCAGGTGGACAGCACCAGCGCCTCGCCCAACCCCGCTCGCCTCAATCCTTCGAGGAAGCCGGGCGCGGTGGCGTCGTCCACGAACAGCGCGTCGCGGAGCGTCAGCGAGGCCGATTTGTGATTGGCCCCGATCATGACCAGACGATGGGCGGACGCTGCCACCGGCATGCCTCGCTACAGCAGGCGGCCGAGGTGTTCCTCCAGCGACGCCAGCGGCACCTCGTCTTGCGTTCCGCCATCCAGGTCGCGGATGGTGACGGCGCCGCGCGACGCCTCGTCCTCGCCCATGATGACGGCGAAGCGGGCGTTGACCTTGTCGGCCCGCGCCATGCGCTTCTTCATGTTGCCGGAATAGCCCAGGTCCACCGTCATGCCGGCGCGGCGCAGCCGCTCGGCCACCGCCATGGCACGCAAGGCGTCGCCCATGGGGATGACGGTGATCGGCCGCACCCCGGCGGGAACCTGGTCCACCAGCATGGACAGCCGCTCGATGCCGGCGGCCCAGCCGATGCCCGGCGTGCGGACGCCGCCCATCTGGGCGATCAGTTCGTCATAGCGCCCGCCGGCCAGCACGGTGCCCTGAGCCCCCAGGGCGGTAGTGGTGAACTCGAAGGCGGTGTGGCAGTAGTAGTCGAGACCGCGCACCAGCTTGGGATTGACGACGAAGGGAATCCCCAGCTGGGTCAGCCCGTCGGTCACGGTGGCGAAGAATTCGCGGGCCGAGGGCGTCAGCGAATCGCTCATCAGCGGCGCGCCCTCGACGATCTTGCGGTCGCCCTCGTCCTTGGAGTCCAGCACCCGCAGTGGATTGCGGTCGAGCCGGTTGCGGCTGTCCTCGCTGAGCGACGCGCGGAAATCGGACAGATAGGCGGTCAGGGTGTCGCGGTAGGCGGCCCGGCTGTCGGCATCGCCCAGGGTGTTGAGCTCAAGCCGAACCTTGCCGGCCAGCCCCAACTCGGACAGCACCCGCCAGGCCAGGGCGATGACCTCCACGTCGGCCAGCGGCGATTCCACCCCCAGCAGCTCGACACCGACCTGGTGGAACTGGCGCAGGCGGCCCTTCTGAGGGCGCTCGTGGCGGAACATGGGACCGCGATAGAACAGCTTCAGCGGCAGCGACTGGGCCAGGCCGTTGGAGATGAAGGCGCGCGCCACCCCGGCGGTGCCTTCGGGCCGCAGCGTCAGCGAATCGCCCGAACGGTCGGCGAAGGTGTACATCTCCTTGGTCACCACGTCCGAGGTCTCGCCCAGGGTGCGGGAGAACACCTCGGTGAACTCGAAAATGGGGGTGACGATCTCGCCGAAGCCATAGCGCTTGGCGGCGGCGAAGGCCACCTCCTCCACCCAGCGGTGGCGGCGCGAATCATCGGGAAGCAGGTCATGGGTGCCGCGAACCGGCTGTA
Source organism: uncultured Magnetospirillum sp. (assembly GCF_903853455.1). GTDB lineage: Bacteria > Pseudomonadota > Alphaproteobacteria > Rhodospirillales > Magnetospirillaceae > Phaeospirillum. The sequence goes on along the minus strand of NZ_CAINTR010000183.1, from coordinate 10,190 downwards.
GACTCGACACGGGTCAGGCGTCCTTCTTCTTGGCCGCTTCGATCTCGGCGGCGCGCGCCTCGACCAGTTCGACGATGTGATCGATCATCTCCGGCCCGGCGATGTTGTGGTCGGGCGAGCCGCCCACATAGACCTTGTGGTTGTCGCTGCCGCCGCCGGTGATCCCCACCATGGTTTCCCGCGCCTCGCCGGGGCCGTTGACGACGCAGCCGAGGATGGAGAGCGTCACCGGAGCGCGGATGTGGGACAGGCGGTTCTCCAGGGTTTCCACCGTCTTGATGACGTCGAAGCCCTGCCGCGCGCAGGACGGGCACGACACGATGCGCACGCCGCGATGACGCAGGTCCAGCGACTTCAGCATTTCAAAGCCGACCTTGACCTCCTCGGTAACGTCGGCGGACAGCGAGACGCGCAGCGTGTCGCCGATGCCCTGCCACAGCAGGGAGCCGATGCCCATGGCCGACTTGACGGTGCCGCCGATCAGACCGCCGGCCTCGGTGATGCCGAGGTGAAGGGGATAGTCGCAGGCCTTGGCCAGCCCCTGATAGGCGGCGACGGCCAGGAACACGTCGGAGGCCTTGACCGCGATCTTGAACTCGCGGAAGTCGTTGTCCTCCAGCAGCTTGGCATGCTCCAGCGCGCTTTCCACCAGCGCCTCGGGGCAGGGCTCGCCATACTTCTCCAGCAGGTGCTTGTCCAGCGAGCCGGCGTTGACGCCGATGCGCATGGAGCAGCCGTGGTCCTTGGCGGCCTTGACCACTTCCCGCACCCGCTCGTGCGAGCCGATATTGCCGGGATTGATGCGCAGGCAGGCGGCGCCGGCCTCGGCGGCCTCGATGGCGCGCTTATAGTGGAAGTGGATGTCGGCGATGATAGGGACCGGCGAGTCCTTGACGATCGCCTTCAGCGCTGCCGTCGAGTCCTCGTCGGGGCACGACACCCGCACGATGTCGGCGCCGGCATCGGCGGCGCGGCGGATCTGGTCCAGGGTGCCGGCCACGTCGGTGGTCAGCGTGTTGGTCATGGTCTGCACCGAAATGGGCGCGTCGCCGCCAACGGCCACGGAACCGACGTGGATTTGCCGGGATTTGCGCCGGCTGATTTCGCGATAGGGCCGCAGGCTCATGGGATCGCTCTCGCTGACAGGTGCAGTTCGCTCAAGGCCGGCACGCACGCCGGCCAGAGCGAGGGGGTTATAGCGCAAGTGAGGACCGATCCGAAAGCAACAACCTGTTTGGGGCTATTCGCGGGGCGCAAGGGTCGATGTCGTTCCGGGCGGAACACGCCGGATGACGACCCGACTCAGCCCCCCGTCATCAGCTTGTCGGGGTCGAGGCGGATGTCGCGCCGAACCTGACCGACGGCGCCCAGCGCGGGGGTTCTGCGTCCATCGACGGAAACCTCCAGCGACCCGGCGTTGCCCACCATCAGGCTGAGGCCCGGCCGGTTGGGAACGCGGTAGCTGTCGCCGCGCCGCAGCAGCCGCGACAGCAGCAGCGAACCGTCCATCTCGCGCACCTGGACCCAGCAATCGTCGCTGTTGGCCTTCAGCACCACGCGGGAATCTGCGTATTCCGTGCCGAAGACCTTGCTGTCGCCCGCGCCGGCGTCAGCCTTGGGGGCTTCTACCTTCGGAGGTTCGGCTTTCGCGGGCTCGACCTTCGGAGGCTCAGCCTTTGGGGCTTCGACCTTGGCGACGTCAGCCTTGGGAGGTTCGACTTTCGTGGACTCTGCCTTCGGGGGCTCGGCCTTCGGGGGGGCGACCTTGGCAACCTCCACCTTGGGCGGTTCGACCTTGGCGGGTTCCGCCTTCGGGGGAGCAACCGAGGTCTGCTCCACCGGAGCGATCATGGGTGGTGCGGGGGGGGGCAGTGCGGCGGCGGGTTGGGCGGACGGAGCCGCCACCGGCGGGGAAGTCGGAGACTTGTCGTCTTCGACCTCGACGGGAGGGACCACGTCCTCCTTGACCTTGCCCTGGTCCTCGGGCGGCTTGACGTCCTCGGGCGCCCCGGCGGACGACGGCGCCTTGGCGTCGCCGGTCAGAGCCGCCTGCCGGCTGAGGATGGTCGACAGGCGATCCGGCAGCGGCGGTACCATCTCCGCCACCTTGGACTCCCGCGACGATAGCATGTACCAGCCGCCATAGGCGACGGCGGCCAGCAGCACGCCAAGGAAAATCACCGCGCCGCCGGGAAAGCGACCCTCGGAGACTGGCGACGGAAACGACAGCTCGGCACGGGCGGTGAAGCCCCCGGCGCCTTCGTCGCGGAAGCGGCGGACCAGTTCCTCGCCATCGAGGCCGAGATATTCGGAATAGGTGCGCAGGAAGCCGGCGGCATAGGTTCCACCGGGCAAGTCGCCATGACGGCCGTCCTCCAGCGCTTCCAGGAAGGGCTGACGGATCCGCAGCTGCTTGGAGCACTCGGCCAGGGATTTGCCCATTTTCTCGCGAGCGGCGCGCAGCGTCGGGCCGACGCCGAACATGGAAACGGCGGGCGTCGCCGGCTCGGGTACGGCGACGGGTCCAGGCGTGGCGGCAGGGGCAGCCTCGATGGGCGGTTCAGGCGTGGCGGCAGGGACAGCCTCGACCGGCGGCTCGGGCACGGCGACCGGAGCGGACTCGACCGGAACGGCCGGAATCTCGGGCGGATTGTCAGGAACGGGGGTTTCCACGGCGAGTGAACCTTTCCATCAAACCGGGTTGCCCCAGGGGAAGCGGTATCTGTGTATCAAATCCTACGGGTCCCTGGCAACAACCCCGGCCAGGGTTGCGTCACAGGACGACGCCACGGTCGATGGCGAAACTCTTCAACTTGCTGCGCAGGCTGTGGTCGGGCGAGTCCATCAGGGTTTCCATGTAGGATTCCAGCGACGAGATCTCCAGGCTGCGAACCATGGTCTTGACCGGGCCGATGGAGGGCGACGACACCGACAGATGGCGGATGCCGACGCCGATCAGCGCCATGGCCTCCAGCGGCCGTCCCGCCATCTCGCCGCATACCGACAGCGGCACGTCATGCTCGCGGCACTTGGCGCCCACATAGCGCATGAAGCGGATCATGGTCGGGGCCAGCGGGTCGTAGCGCTCGGCGATGCGGGGATTGCCGCGGTCGACCGCGAACAGGAACTGCATCAGGTCGTTGGTGCCGATGGAGACGAAGTCCACCAGCGGCAGCAGGGCGTCCAACTGCAACGCCAGGGCAGGCACTTCCAGCATGGTGCCGACCTTTATCGTGGTCGGCAGCGGAGTGCCGCTCTGCCGCTCGTGCTCGATTTCGATGTCGAGGATGCGCCGGGCCTGAACCAGCTCCGCCACCTCGGCGATCATGGGGAACATCACCGCCAGTTCGCGCCCGGCCGCGGCGCGCAGCAAGGCGCGCAACTGATGGCGCATCACCGCCGGGCGGTCCAGCGTGATACGGATCGACCGCCAGCCCAACGCCGGATTGTCCTCCTCGTAGGGATTCCAGTAGGGCAGCACCTTGTCGCCGCCCACGTCGAGGGTGCGGAACACCACCGGCTTGCCCTCGGCCTGATCGAGAATCTTGCGGTACAGCAGGGTCTGGGCCGCCACGTCGGGCAGCGAGGAGCGCGCCATGAACGGCAGTTCGGTGCGATAGAGCCCGATGCCGTCGGAGCCTGATTCGTGCAGATGCTGAAGGTCCAGCAGCAGGCCGGCATTCATGTGGATGCCGATGCGGACGCCTTCGCGGGTCACCGCCGGCAGGTCGCGCAACCGGGCGTAGACCGCCATGCGCAATTCCCGCTGGCCCACCGCCTCGATGAAGCTTTCGCGGATGTCGTCCGGCGGCCGGATGAAGACCTGCCCATTGTCGCCGTCGCAGATGACGGGGTCGAGCGGTTCGATCTTGTCCAGCACGTCCTTGACCCGGCCGACCACCGGGATGTCCAGGGCACGGGCGACGATGGCCACATGGGCGGTGGCGGAGCCTTCCTCCAGCACCAGGCCGCGCAGGCGCTTGGGATCGTAGTCGAACAGCTCCATCGGCCCCATGTTGCGGCCGATCAGGATGGAATTCTCGGGCAGTTCGCCGCGCGGGCTGTCCTCGTTGCCGCTGGACAGATACTGAAGCAGGCGGTTGGCCAGATCCTCGAAATCGTGCATGCGCTCGCGCAAGTAGGGATCGGTGATCTGATTCATGCGGGCGCGGGTGTCGTCGTGGACCTTCTGGACCGCCGCCTCGGCGGTCAGGCCGGTGCGGATGGCCTCGCTGATGCGGTTGATCCAGCCCTTGTCCTCGGTGAACATGCGGTAGGTCTCGAGCACGTCGCGGTGCTCGCCGTCGCGCATTTCCGGCCGCGAGAACAATTCCTCCAGCGCCGTCTTGATACCGGCCAGCGCCGTCTTGAGACGTTCCAGCTCCACGTCGGGGTCTTCGGCCACCAGGCGGCGGATGACGATGCGCGGGTTGTGCAGCACCGCGACGCCGATGCCGACGCCGCCGTTGAGCCGGACGCCTTCCAGACGCAGCGGCAGCAGCGCGTTGCCGTCCACCGGCACCAGCTCGGCGCGGTCGACCAGTTCGCCCGACGCCACCAGCTCGGCCAGCACCATGGCCACGGTCTCGAGGGTTTCGATCTCCTCGTCGGTGTAGTGGCGCATGGTGCGGTTCTGCACCACCAGGACGCCGACCACCCGCGAGCCCCGGATGATGGGCACGCCCATCAGCGAATGGAAAATCTCTTCGCCGGTTTCGGGCCGGTAGGCGAAATTGGGATGGGCCTGGGCGTCGGCCAGGGCCAGCGGCCTTGCATGGGCGGCGATGTCGCCGACCAGGCCTTCGCCGACCCGCAGGCGGGTCTGGTGGACGGCGTCGTGGCGCAGGCCTTCGGTGGAGAACAGCTCCAGCACCTCGCCGGCGCGCATGACGTAGCAGGAGCAGACTTCCGCCACCATGTCGGCGGCGATCAGGGTCACCACCTTGTCCAGGCGTTCCTGCGCCGAGCCGCCACCGGCCATCACGTCGCGCAGACGCCCCAGCAACCGCCTGGAAACCGAGGTGGTTCCGGCCGTCAGCATTGGACTCGCGTCGAAACCGGTCCTTCCCTGGCGTCCAGGGCGGCCAGGGCCTGATCCACCAACTCCTGGAGGATGTCCGCCGTCGGCTGCTCGCGCGATACCATGCCGACGCTTTGGCCGGCCATGAGGGACCCGTTTTCGACATCTCCGTCGATGACGGCTTTCTTCAACGCTCCTGCCCAGAAATGCTCGATCCGGAGCTGGGCTTCCTTCTGGTCGATCTCACCGGCCTTGAAGCGGGCGACGATGTCCAACTGAAACAGGGTGAACCGCTTGGTGGCGTTGTTGCCCAGCGCGCGCACCGGGATCACCGGGAACTGCGGATCGACCTGGACGCTGGGCATGGCGTCGCGGGCGGCGGCGCGGATGAACGCCTTCTTGAACTCGGGATGGGCGATGCACTCGGTGGCGCAAACGAAGCGGGTGCCGAGCTGGCAGCCGGCCGCCCCCATCTCCAGATAGGACACCACCGCCTCGCCGCGGCCGATGCCGCCGGCCACGAACACCGGCACCGCGTCGATCACCGGCAGGATTTCCTGGGCCAGCACGCTGGTCGAGACCGGGCCGATATGGCCGCCGGCCTCGGCGCCCTCGATCACCAGGGCGTCGGCCCCGGAGCGCAGCAGCTTCCTGGCCGCCACCAGGGCGGGGGCGAAGCAGATCACCTTGGCGCCGGTGTCCTTGGCCTGCTTGATCGCGGCGCTGCCGGGCAGTCCGCCGGCCAGCACGATGTGGCCCACCTGCATCTCGCCGCACAGCTCGATCAGGGTCTCGAGCTGGGGGTGCATGGTGATCAGGTTGACGCCGAACGGCTTGAGGGTCCGCTCCTGGGTGGCGCGGATCTCCTCGGCCAGCAGTTCCGGCGGCATGGAGCCGCAGGCCAGCACACCGAAGCCGCCGCCATTGGAAATGGCGGCGACCAGGTTGCGCTCCGATATCCACGACATCGCGCCGCCCATGATGGCGTATTCGGTGCCGAGGAACTCGCGCCCGCGCTGCCACAGATGTTCGAGCCGTTGTCTGGCCTTGTCCATGAAATTCCCTGATCCCTTGTCCGTCGGTCAGGCGGCGTCGAGACCGTAGGCGGTGTGGAGGGCCCGAAGCGCCAACTCGGTGTACTTTTCCTCGATCAGGACGCTGATCTTGATCTCGGAGGTGGAAATCACTTGGATGTTGATACCCTCGGACGCCAAGGTCTGGAACATCTTCTGGGCGATGCCGGCATGGCTGCGCATGCCGACGCCGATTACCGAGACCTTGACCACGTTGGGGTCGGAGATCAGCTTCGCGTAGCCGAGCTCGCCCTGGTGGTCTTCCAGCACCTTCTTGGCCCGCTCCAGGTCGGCGTTGCCGACGGTGAAGGTCAGGTCGGTGGACTTGCCGTCCTCGGACACGTTCTGGACGATCATGTCCACGTTGACGGCGGCCTCGGCCAGCGGTCCGAAGATGGCGGCGGCGACGCCGGGCCGATCCGACACGCGCACCAGGGTGACCTTTGCCTCGTCGCGGCTGTAGGCGATGCCGCTCACCAGTTCCTTTTCCACGATCTCATCCTCATCGCAAACGAGAGTCCCGGGCTTGTCCTCGAAACTCGACAGCACCTGGACGCGAACCCGATGCTTCATGGCCATCTCGACCGACCGGGTCTGAAGCACCTTGGCACCGACCGAGGCCAGCTCCAGCATCTCTTCATAGGTGATCTTGTCGAGCTTCCTGGCCTTGGTCACAATCCGCGGGTCGGTGGTGTAGACACCGTCCACGTCAGTGTAGATGTCACAGCGATCCGCTTTCAAGGCCGCAGCCAGCGCCACCGCCGAGGTGTCCGAGCCGCCGCGTCCCAAGGTGGCGATGCGCCGGTCGGGTCCAAGGCCCTGGAAACCGGCCACCACCGCCACTTCGCCCTTGCCCATGCGCTCGATCATCTCGGCGGTTTCGATGGACATGATGCGCGCCTTGCCGTGGACGCCGTCGGTATGGATGGGCAGCTGCCAGCCGCACCACGACCGGGCCGACAGGCCCAGTTCCTGCAACGCGATGGCCAGCAGGCCGGTGGTCACCTGTTCGCCGGTGGCGACCACGGTGTCATATTCACGAGCGTCATGCAGCGGCGCCATCTGGTTGCACCAGGCGACCAGTTGGTTGGTGACGCCGGACATGGCCGAAACCACCACCGCCACCTCGTTGCCGGACTCCACCTCCCGCTTGACGCGGTTGGCGACATTCTTGATCCGCTCGATGTCGGCGACGGAGGTGCCGCCGAATTTCATAACGATGCGAGCCATGCGGAAACCCTTTTGGACCGAGCGCCTGGTCGCTCCAGACGCTTGCGGTCGGTTCTGGAATTCTATTGTATGCCCGGATTGCTGCCGGGAGGGCGCGTATTCATACTCTGTCGCAGTTTCGGAAGCAAGAGCGGCCCACCCCGTTCGGGGAGGGGGACAACAGGAGAGCTTTCCATGGAGTTAGGGGGCACCGCATCGCCCGAGGAAGTCGCCCGGTTCACCGCCATGGCCGAAGCCTGGTGGGATCCGCTGGGCAAATTCAAGCCGCTGCACCGCTTCAACCCGGTGCGGCTGGACTTCATGCGCCGGCACTTCGCCGCCCATTTCGGCCGCGACGAGTCGCTCCTGCGGCCGTTCGAGGGCTTGACCTTGCTGGATGTGGGCTGCGGCGGCGGGTTGCTGTCCGAGCCGCTGGCCCGCATGGGCTTCGCCGTCACCGGCATCGACGCCGGCGCCAAGAACGTCGCGGTGGCCGCCTTGCATGCCGAGCAGTCGGGCCTCGCCATCGACTACCGCGTCTCCACCCCCGAGAACCTCGACCCCAGCCTGTCCTTCGACGTGGTGCTGTGCATGGAGGTGGTCGAGCACGTCACCGACATCGCCGTCTTCCTCGACCACGCCACCCAACGGCTGAAACCGGGCGGACTCTTCGTCGGCGCCACCCTCAACCGCACCGCCAAATGCTGGGCGCTGGCGGTGGTGGGGGCCGAATACATCCTGCGCTGGCTGCCCAAGGGCACCCATGACTGGCACAAATTCGTCCGCCCGTCGGAATTCGCCGCCATGCTGCGCGGCTGCGACGTCGATGTGCGGCGCATGGCCGGCATGGCCTATTCGCCGCTGACCGATTCCTGGCGCGAGACCGAGAATCTGGACGTCAACTACATGGTGCTGGGAGTGAAGCAATGACGCCCCAGGAGTGTGGTTCATCTTTGGTTTAAGTTCGGCCGATACTTTATTCATAGAACTAAGGCACCATACACCGTCCCGGCATAGGCATGGCTTGGGAAACTGTGGAGGGGCTTAAGTGCGTCTAGCGTCCAAGATCTATCTGGCCACGACCATTCTCGCGCTGGTGGCTGTCGTCGTCGGCATCCTGGCCATGGTTTCGCTGCGCTCCTACCGCGGCACCGTGGCCGACATGGAGGCCACCGCCCGCAGCGCGGTGCTGGCCGAGCGGGTCAACGGCCTGGTCTTCGCCATCGTGATGGATTCGCGCGGCATCTACATGGCGACGACCGGGGCGGAGTCGGAGAAGTTCGCCGCCCCCCTGCTCAAGACCCTCGACAAGCTGCGCCGGACCCTGGCCGAGTGGCGCGATCAAGTGGCGCCGGAAGAACGTGGCCACTTCGCCGACGCCGAGAAGGCGACGGAGGAGTTCATCCGCTTTCGCACCGAACTGGTGCGGCTGTCGCGCGAGGCCTCCTTGCCCGAGGCACGGGCCTTCGGCGACAACGACGCCAACCGCAAGGTGCGCGGTGCCCTCAACGACCAGCTCAAGGCGCTGGGCACCGCCAACGAGGCCGAGGTGGTCCGCCTGAGCGCTTTGGTGGACAGTTCCTACGGCGCCAAGCAGGTCACCTTCCTGGTGGTGCTGGTCGCCGGCCTGCTGTTCGGCTTCACCGTCACCGGCCTAGTGGTCTCACGCCAAGTCGTCGGACCGCTGCACCGCATCACCGCCACCATGACCCAGTTGGCCGACGGCGATTATGCGGTCATGGTGCCGCAGCGGGACGCTGGCGGCGAGATCGGCGCCATGGCGGCGGCGTTGCAGGTGTTCAAGGACAACGGCCTGGAGAACCGGCGTCTGGTCGTCGCCCAGCAGGAGGAGGAGCGCCGCGCCCAGAAATATCTGCGCGACGAGATGCTGACGCTGACCGAGGTGCTGGAGGGCGAGATCCAGGAAACCGTCGGCGACATCTCGTCCCAGACCAATCGTTTGACCGACGGCGCCACCAAGCTGTCGCAGGTGGCGGCGTCGCTGCACGAGGCCGCCCAGGAGGTCAGCGAGTCGGTCGAGACCACCGCCGGCAACGTCCAGACCGTGGCCAGCGCCACCGCCGAACTGGAGGCGTCCTCGCGGGAGATCCTGGCCCAGGTGGCCAATTCCTCGCGGCTGGCCGACACGGCGCGCCAGCGGGCCGACGACGCCAGCCTGCGGGTGGCCGGTCTGACCGAATCGGCGACGCGCATCGGCAGCGTCGTCAACATGATCCAGAACATCGCCGGCCAGACCCGCATGCTGGCGCTCAACGCCACCATGTCGTGTTCTATTAAACAACGCCAATTTGCGTGACGTCTCCCTGATTCCTCTCCGAGGTCATTTCCGACGGTAACGCACGAGTGCAAGGGAATCAGAACGGAATATCATCCGTGTCGTCGTCCCATCCGATCTCCTCGCTGTAGGCTTTTCCGGCCTCCAACGCCGGACCGAACATTTCCACCAGCACCGTACTGGGTTGGTCCGCCGTAACTTCCCTGACGATCCTCGCCCACAGGGCATGCCCGGCATCCATCACTGGAGCCAGCATGGCGGCCGCGCAGGTCGGGACGTGCCCGACCTGGGCCAGTGCAGAGCACAGGGCGATAGCGTTGGGTCGGGCTACCAACCAAGCCCGGCCCTCGGCGATGGCCATCTCCCGCTCCAGCCGTTCGTGGGCACTCATGCGGCGGCCTTGTCATCGGCCAGGCCGGTGTTGTCATTGGCCCCCGGCAGGGGTGTCATTACCTCCAGCACGAACTCCGCCATGGCGTTGTTCTGGATGTCGCGGACGCCGGAGATCAGCTCCCGCTTGCTCGGGCGGTGGCCGATCTTGGCCTGGAAGATCTCGGCCTTGACGATGACCGCTTCCAGCTTGCCCAGGTTG
>NZ_CAINTR010000182.1 GCF_903853455.1 uncultured Magnetospirillum sp. | reverse complement strand
GGGGCCGTTTGTCATGCCGCCGCCCGCTGGGGCCGGTCTCCAGTCGGGGCTCCGCCCCTCCTTACGTCCGGCCCCAGCGGGCAATCATACCGGCCATCATAGTTGTCGCTCAACCGGCCAAGATAATTGTCGGCGGCGAGGTCTTACTTGGATGCGGCCGAGTTAGCCTTTTCCTTCTTAAGCTTTTCCCTTGCCGCGGCGTCCTCGGCGCGGATCGGGTCAAAGGGGCCGTATTTGTGCTGCGTCTCGGAGAACGAATCGACATAGGGACCCCAGGGAAAATCCTCGGGCTTGTCATACGGGTTGGAGAAGTCTTTCGCCACCTCGCCCTCTCGGGGTTGGCGGGGATGCGAGACGACGTAACCGGCGACGTCGTAGGCGTCATCCTTGGACAGTGCCGGCTTATCCCACGTCGCCTGGCCGAAGGGCATGTTCACATAGACATACTGGAAGGTGGACAGGATGCGGAACATGGAGGCCGACTCGCTGGTCGCATCCGGCCCCCAGAGCGGCGGAAATTCATAGCCCTTGCGGTCGCCCACGGTGCCGACGCGCTTGCCCCGGCCATCGTCGCCGTGGCAGACGGAGCATTGTTCCTTATAGACCTCCTCGCCCCGCACGAGATTGGCGGCCCGCTTCGGCTCTTCGACGACCATTTCCTTTTCGCCGATGATCTTGGCCCCCTTGGGCACGCCGCGCGAAAGGTATTCGATATAGGCGGCGAGTGCCTTCATCTCCTTGGAGTCTTCGGGAATCTCGCGTCCGGACAGGCTATGCGTGAAACACAGATTGATGCGGTTCTCCAGGGTGACATTCTTGCCGAACCGAGGCTGGAACTGGGGATACACACTATAGGTGCCGATCAACGGGGCGGCATACGGCACCGTCGCCGCCGCGCGATGGCAGCTGCCGCACGCCATATTGGTGCCGGCGTAGCGCTTCGAGGGATCGGCCATCTCCGGCCCGAGATATTCCGAGGTGTGCACGAGCAGATCCTGACCAAACTTGATCATGCGGTTCTGCTCGGTGTCCGGCAGCGTCGAAAGATCGATCTCGGGCGTCGGCCATGTGCGGAGGTCCACCATCGGACGGTCTGTCACCGGCGCGGCGGATGCGTCGGTCGCCCTAGCCTCGCCAGCCCCGACGGATGTCAGCAGCGCCAACATCATGGCCCCCGCAATGAGGCCGCTTTCTTTCCGTCTCATGTGTGACTGTGGTCTCTGCACGCATTTTTCCCCCATGGCCTTGTCCCCCTTGGATGAGCGGCATCACCGCATACAACGGTCATTTCCCTCTATAGAGCCAGGCCCCGCCGGGAATCATTGACAATTGTCAGTGAGCCCTTTTTTGGGATCCGCCACCCATTCGCCCGATCCTCGTAAAATGAGAGGCCCTTTCCGCTTGGGCGAAGGGGCAACCTGTCCTAGGCTTGACCCAGGTCAACGCGGCCCATGCCGCCCATGGTCAGCATCGCCCCATGTCCAGTCTCCCCCGCACCTTGTTTCTCGCCACCCGGCCCATGTTCTTCCCCGCCTCCACCGTACCGGTGGTGGTGGGAACCGCCTGGGGCGTTCACCATGCCGGCCAGCTCAGCCCGGTTTCGTTGCTGCTGGCTCTGGCCGGCATGGCCTGCCTGCATGCCGGCGCCAACGTCATCAACGATGTCGGCGACGAGTTGAACGGCAGCGACCGCCTCAACCTGGACCGCATCCCGCCCTTCACCGGCGGCTCGCGCTTCATCCAGGACGGCGTCCTCGGCATCAAGGCCATGGCGGCCTGGGGCGTCGTCCTGTTGCTGGCGGGGGCCGCCATCGGCGGGGTGCTGGTGACGATGAAGGGGCCGGCGGTGCTGGTGCTCGGCCTGATCGGCGGCGGCCTTGCCGTCGCCTATTCCCTGCCGCCGCTGGTGCTGGCGGCGCGCGGCCTGGGCGAGGCGGCGGTGGCGGTGGCCTTCGGCCTGCCGGTGGCGGCCTCGGCCTGGCTGCAGCAGTCCAGCCTCACCCTGGACGGGGTGCTGGCGGCGGCGGCGGTGGGGTGCTGGACCGCCGCCATCCTGATCTGCAACGAGATTCCCGACATCAAGGCCGACGCGGCCGCCGGCAAGCGCACCCTGGTGGTCCGGCTGGGGGCGAGGCGCGCGCCGTCGCTTTACCTGGCGGTCCAGGCGGTGGCGGCGGTGCTGCTCCTGGCGCTGGGCTGGCTGTCGGAGTTGCCGGCCTGGGCGACGCTGCCGCCCCTGCTGATCATGCTGGCCGCCCTGGTGGCGGCGCCGCTGATGATGGGAGGCCGCGGACGGCAACTGGCCGCCATCCGCATCACCCTGGCCATCCACCTGTTGGGCGGCATCTGGCTGGCCGTCGCCGCCCTGGTGTAGCTACACGTTGAACAGGAAGTGGAAGATGTCGCCGTCCTGGACGACGTATTCCTTGCCTTCCAGCCGCATCTTGCCGGTTTCCTTGGCGCCGGCCTCGCCGTTGCAGGCGATGAAGTCATCATAGGCGATGGTCTCGGCGCGGATGAAGCCGCGCTCGAAATCGGTGTGGATGACGCCGGCCGCCTGAGGGGCCTTGCAGCCCTTCTGCAAGGTCCAGGCGCGGGCCTCCTTGGGGCCGACGGTGAAGAAGGTGATGAGGTGGAGCAGCTCGTAGCCGGCACGGATGACGCGCGCCAGGCCGGTTTCCTCCAGCCCCAGGGTTTCGAGGAACTCCTTGCGCTCCTCCTCGCTGGTCAACTGCGCCACTTCCGATTCGATGGCGGCCGAGATCACCACCGAGCTGTTGCCCTCGGCGGCGGCGAACTTGGCGACCCGCTCGGAGAAGGCGTTGCCGGTGGCGGCCGAGGCCTCGTCCACGTTGCAGGCATAGACCACCGGCTTGGAGGTCATCAGGCCGAGGGTGCGGGCGATGCGGCGCTCCTCCTCGGAGTCCAGGGCGACGGTGCGGGCCGGCTTGCCCTCGCGCAGCGCCAGCAGCAGCGGGGTCATGACATCGACCTGGGCCTTGGCGTCCTTGTCGCCGTTCTTGGCTTTCTTTTCCAAGGGGACGATGCGGCGCTCCAAGCTGTCGAGATCAGCCAGCATCAGTTCGGTCTCGATGGTCTCGGCGTCGCGCACCGGATCGACGCTGCCCTCCACATGGGTGATGTCGTCATCCTCGAAGCAGCGCAGCACATGGACGATGGCGTCGACCTCGCGGATATTGGCGAGGAACTGGTTGCCCAGGCCCTCGCCCTTGGAGGCGCCGCGCACCAGACCGGCGATATCGACGAATTCCAGCTGGGTGGGGATTTCCTTCTGGCTCTTGCCGATCACCACCAGCTTGTCCAGCCGGGGATCGGGCACCGCCACCCGGCCCACATTGGGCTCGATGGTGCAGAAGGGATAGTTGGCCGCCTGCGCCGCCGCCGTCGAGGTCAGCGCGTTGAACAGGGTGCTCTTGCCGACATTGGGCAGGCCGACGATGCCGCAGTTGAAACCCATGGAAGGAATCCTCGTTTCTTGTTAGAGCGCGAACCGGCTGATGCCGTCGCGGATAAGGGGAACATTGAAATTGATGAGAAAGCCGCGCCGCTTATCGGCCAGCTTGAGGTAGGTCAGCAATTGAGCCCGGTGGACGGGTACGATCTTTTCCACCGCCTTGATTTCCAAAATCACCGTGTCCGCAACGAGTACATCCAACTTCAACGCGGCGTCGATCGTCTGACCATCATAAATCACCGGCAAGGCCACCTGCCGTTTAACCGAGATCCCTCGCTTGGCGATCTCATGCGCCATGCAGTGCTCGTATACGGATTCGAGCAAGCCTGGACCAAGCGTCCGATGAACCTGGAAGGCACTATCCACGATGTCCTTGGAGAGGGAATCGAGATGGGTCAGCCCGTCAACCATCTTAGTGACCTTAGTGTCTTAGTGGTGAAACCGATCTTTATCACGGCTTCCGTCGGTGCCGATCCGCCGCCGTAGATTTACCACTAAGACACTAAGGACACCAAGAGGGCGTGCCGGTGGTGAGTGATCTTCCTCACCGGCCAGGTTCAGGCAAAAAATCATTCATCTTTTTTTCTCAGTGCGTTTTTGAACGCGGCTTTGAGCGCGTCGGCAAGGCTGCCGCCGGTCGGCGGCGATGGTTCGGCAGCGGGAGCTGCGGCTTGCTCGCCCATCTTTTCCGTCGTGGGCGGCTTTTCCTTTTTGGGCGGCTTGGGCGGTGCGGTCAGGTGGGCCACCCGGTTCATGAAGCCGGCATCGTCGCCGGCGGTCAGCATGGCGAAATTGTCGGCGACGGCGCCCAGCACCGGCACCAGCCAGTCCACATCGGCCTTGGCGAAATCGTGCAGCACATAGCCGGTGACCAGATCGCGGTCGCCGGGATGGCCTATGCCGAAGCGGACCCGGCGGTAATTCTGGCCCAGATGGGAGTCGATGCTTTTCAGCCCGTTATGGCCGCCGGCCCCGCCACCGCGCTTGACCTTCAGGCGGCCGGGCGCGATGTCCAACTCGTCGTGCAGAACCACGATGTCGTCCACCGCGATCTTGAGAAAGCGGGCCGCCGCCGCCACCGATTGGCCGGAGAGGTTCATATAGGTCTGGGGCTTGAGCACCAGAACCTTGTCGCCGCCGATGGTGCCCTCGGCGATCTCGCCCTGGAACTTGGAGCGCCAGGGACCGAAGGAATGGCGGCGGACGAGGACGTCCGCCGCCATGAAGCCGATATTATGCCGGTTTCTGGCGTATTCGGAGCCGGGATTGCCCAGTCCGACCACCAGCAGCGGCATGTTAGACGGCAGCTTCGGGTTCGGCGGTCTCGCCACGGGCCACGGTGGGGGCCGCGATGGAGGCCACGGTCGCCTCGGGCGCCATGTGATGGAGCGTCACGCCGGCCGGCAGCGCGATGTCCCTCAGATGGAACGAGTGGCCGATTTCCGCCCCGGTGAGGTCGATGACGAACTCGTGCGGGATGGCTTCCGGGTTGCAGGTCACGTCGATTTCATGCAGCTCGACATTGACCACGCCGCCCTTCTTGATACCGGGCGACTTGATGTCGTTGGCGAAGTGGACCGGCACCTTCACATGGATGAAGTGGTCGGCCGAAACGCGCATGAAGTCCACATGGATCGGCTGATCGGTCACCGGATGCATCTGAAGATCGCGGGCGAGGCAGCGATGCTTGCCGTCCTTGCCGAGATCGACGTCGAACAACTGGGTGAAGAAGCCGGACTTGTTCATCTGGGCCCACAGGATGCGGGGGTCCAGTTGAATGCAGACGGGGGCCTGCTTTTCGCCGTAGATAACTCCGGGAACCTTACCGGCGCGACGAGTGGCTCGGGCGGCCCCCTTTCCGCTCCGATCGCGCAGCTCGGCGGCGATGGTGGTAGCTTCGGACATAGTGCTCTCCTGACAAACACGTACGGGCGCGGCCTCCAGGGGTGCCGCGCGGAAGGGCGTCGTTTACACCGGTTGCGGCGGCTTGGCAAGCCTGAGTAGACTCTGGGCGCGGGGTACCAGCGAGGAGGGGTTCATGATTCCGGCATCGGCGCGCGAGGTTCTGGCCATTCGCGATTTCCGGCTGTTCCTGATGGGGCGGCTGCTGTCGTCCTCGGCGCAGCAGATCACCACGGTGGCGGTGGGGTGGCTGGTCTACGACATCGCCCATTCGCCGCTGCAGCTGGGTCTGGTCGGGCTGGCGCAGTTCGTGCCGGCCTTGCTGCTGACCCTGCCCGGCGGCCATCTCGCCGACAAGGTCGACCGGCGCCTGATCCTGCTGGTCTGCTCGGTGGTGACGACCCTGGCCATGGCGGGGTTGCTGCTGTTGGCCACCTCGGGGACACCCAGCATGCTGTCCATCTACGCGGTGATGGCGGTGCTGGGGGCGGTGCGGGCGTTCTGGGCTCCCGCCGGCCAGTCCCTGACGCCCATGCTGGTGCGCCGCGAGCTGCTCAGCCGCGCCGTGGCGCTCAACTCCACCGTCTGGCAGGTGACGGTCATCGGTGGTCCCGCCCTGGGCGGCCTGCTCTACGCCTTCGGGCCGGCGACGGTGTTCGGCACCGCCACGGTCCTGCTGGTCGGCGCCAGTCTGGCCACCCTCGCCCTGGCGCCCCAGCCGCCCCGGCGGACCGGCGGGCCCGATAGCATTTTCGACGGCATCCGCTTCGTCCGCAGCCGGCCGGAGATCCTGGGATCGGTTTCGCTTGATCTGTTCGCGGTGCTGCTGGGCGGCGCCACCGCCCTGCTGCCGATCTATGCCCGCGACATCCTGATGACCGGACCGGTGGGCCTCGGCCTGCTGCGCAGCGCTCCCGCCCTCGGCGCCGCCATTTCGGCCCTGGTGCTGGCCCACCGGCCCATGGAGCGGGCGGCCGGCACCAAGCTGTTCGTCGCGGTCGGGCTGTTCGGGCTGGCCACGGTGGTGTTTGGGGTTTCGACCAGTTTCCCGCTGTCGCTGGCCGCCTTGGTGGTGCTGGGCGCCGCCGACATGGTCAGCGTGGTGCTGCGCCAGACGCTAGTGCAGCTCAACACCCCCGACGAGATGCGCGGCCGGGTCAGCGCGGTGAATCTGGTGTTCATCACCGCCTCCAACGAGTTGGGCGAGTTCGAATCCGGCGCCACCGCCGCCCTGTTCGGCACGGTGCCGGCGGGGGTGCTGGGCGGGGTCGGCACCCTGGCGGTGGCCCTGATCTGGGCCTGGCGCTTTCCCGCCCTGCGTCGTTTTCAACTGCCCAAGGGGTGACGTGTCGATGATGCCATGTTCGGATTCCCGCCTATCCGCCCAGATCGCCTTCATCGTCGAGATCGACAAGCTGAAGACCATCCTGCGCCAGACCCTGCTGATGGATGCGTCGCGGCGCGAGAACGACGCCGAGCATTCCTGGCATATCGCCACCATGGCCTTCGTGCTGGCGGAATACGCCGATGATCCGGTGGATGCGGGGCGGGTGGCCAAGATGCTGCTGATCCACGACGTGGTCGAGATCGATGCCGGCGATACCTTCATCCATGACGAGGCCGGTCATGCCGACAAGGAGGCCCGCGAACAGGCGGCGGCGGCGCGGCTCTACGGATTGCTGCCGGAGGATCAGGCGGCGGAGCTGACCGATCTGTGGCGGGAGTTCGAGGCGCGCCACAGCGCCGACGCCCGCTTCGCCCATTCCCTCGACCGTCTCCAGCCGATCCTGCACAATTTCGAGACCGGGGGCGGGACCTGGAAACAGCACAAGGTCACCGCCGACCAGGTGGAGAAACTGCTGCCGCGTATCGAGGGCGGCTCCCGGCGCCTGGCCGATTACACCCGCGCCCTGATCGCCGAAGCGGTGGCGCGCGGCTACCTCACTCCCCGACGTTGAGCAGGGCGCCCCTCACCCGCGCTCCCTGCCACACCCGCAGGAACACGGCGACGCCGAGGGCGAGGTACACGGCGTTGAGGGCCATGGCCGAGGCCAACAGGTCGGGGCGGAAGCCGTGGCCGAACATCAGCGAGCGCATGCCCTCGAACACATGGGCCGGCGGCAGCGCCCAGGCGACGGGCTGCAACCAGCCCGGCAAGGTGGCGATGGGATAATAGATGCCGGCCAGGGGCGCGATGGCGAAGATCAGCACCCAGGCCAGACTCTCGGCCCCCAGGCCGAAGCGCAGCACCAGCGCCGAGACCCCCAGGCCGATGGCCCAGCCGCTGACCATCAGGTTGAACCAGAAGGCGATCAGCGGCAGTCCCAGGCTGAAGATGGAATAGTGGTAGAGGGGGATGGCCAGCAGGGCGGCCGGCAGGACGCCGATCACCGTGCGGATCAGACTCATGCAGATCATGGAGGTCACCAGCTCGGCCGGCCGCAACGGGCTGACCGACAGATGGCCGAGATTGCGCGACCACATCTCCTCCAGGAAGGACAGCGCCACCCCCAGATTGCCGCGAAACATCACGTCCCACAGGATGACGGCGCCGATCAGCACCCCGGCCGCCTTGGCCACCCAGGTGGAATTGGTGGCGAAGAACTGGCTGGTGAAGCCCCACACCACCATGTTGACCGCCGGCCAATAGGCCATTTCCAGCACGCGCGGCCACGACCCCTTGAGGATATAGAGGTGGCGCAGGCACATGGCGGCGACGCGTCGGGCGGAGAGGGAGATTTGGCTCATGGCCGGACGCTCCCTCTCCCTGAGGGAGAGGGCCGGGGTGAGGGGGAATTGTCAGCCGCCAGTTCCAACGGCGCCAACTCTCCCTCACCCGCCCTTCGGGCACCCTCTCCCGCTGGGAGAGGGACGATACGCTGCCGGTCGCGGGCGATGTCGAGGAAGACCTCCTCCATGGTGGCGCGGCCGAAGCGTTCGATCAGCGCCGGGGGCGAGCCCTGGTCGACGATGCGGCCCTGCTTCATGATCAGGACGTGGTCGCACATGCGCTCGACCTCGGTCATGTTGTGCGACGCCAGCACGATGGTGGCGCCGACCCGGTCGCGATAGGCCTGGAAATAGCCGCGCACCCAGTCGGCGGTGTCGGGGTCGAGCGAGGCGGTGGGCTCGTCCAGCAACAGCAGCTCGGGCTGGTTGAGCAGCGCCTTGGCCAGGGCGACGCGGGTCTTCTGGCCGGCCGACAGCTTGCCGGCGGCACGGTCGAGGAACTCGCCCAGTTCCAGCTCGTCGGCCAGATCGGCGATGCGGGCCTTGAGGTGGGGGACGCCGTAGAGATGGCCGTAGACGGTCAGGTTCTGGCGTACCGTCAGGCGATGGGGCAGATCCACATAGGGGCTGGAGAAATTCAGCCGCGGCAGCACCCGGTAGCGATGGCGGATCATGTCCTCGCCCAGCACGGTGATGGCGCCGGAACTGGGGACCAGCAGCCCCAGCAGCATGGACAGCGTGGTGGTCTTGCCGGCGCCGTTGCCGCCCAGCAGCGCGGTGGTGGAGCCGGCGGCGACCGAAAAGCTGATGTCGTCCACGGCCAGGACCGATCCGAAGTGCTTGCTGACCGACTGGACCTCGATTGCCGTCAAGGCCGGGGACGTCAAGGCCGGGGCCGGGCCCGCAGGCCGCGCTTGCGCGGGTCGCCCTGGATCAGGGTTTCGATGTGGCGGCCCTGGAACAAGGTGATGCCGATGGAGTGACCGAACTCGATGGCGGCCTGATCGTCGCAGCGGCACAAGATGATGCGGGTGACGCCGATGCGGCGCAGCACCTCGGTCTTCTTGTCCTTCTCCTCGGTCAGCGAGCGGTCCCAGATCAGTTTGATCAGGTCGGCGCCCAGGCGTTCGCGATCGACGAAGGGCAACTGGTGATAGGTCAGGCCGTCGATGCAGATGCGATAGCCGCGATCATGGGCGAAGTCGCGGGCGAACAGATAGGCGCCCAGATCGGCGAAGATGTCCACCTTCTGCAATTCCAGCACGATGGTGCCGCGCATGCCCGCCTTGACGTTGTCGTCGAACACCAGGAATTCCGGGGTCAGGATGGTCGAGACGTTGAGGTTGATGCTGATGTCGCCTTCCAGGGTGCGGTCGTCATGCTTGTTCAGCATGGACAGAACGCGGCGGTCCAGGGTCTCGGTCAATTGCTGGAACAGCCAGGGGCTGGAATTAACGTTGACGCTGGGAAACAGGGTCTGGCGCAGATCGGCGATGGAGATGAACAGCTCGTGGAACACCGGCTGCGGCGGCGCCTTGCCCACCATGGCGCAGATGGCCTGACGCCGCATCAGGTTGGCGAGGTCGGCCTGGCCCAGCGAGGACTCGACCCGGTGCAGCAGTTCCGGCGTGAAGGGCGAGCCCTTGGGTTTCTGCTGGAACTGGCTGGCCTTGTTGCTCTGCTGGGTGGCGGCGGTCCGGCGGGCGGCCTCGTCCTGGACCATCTTCTGGGCCAGGGTCAGCAGCAGGTCGTATTCCTTGTCCAGGGCGTACCAGGTGCAGAAGGCGCCCTGGCGGGTCCGCTCCTCCAGCACCAGCGGATCGTCGGAGAACAGGAAGCGCAGCTTGACCACCGCCGCTTCCAGCTCGTCCTGGGCCTGGGCCTTGTAGATCACCATCAGGTCGCCGTTGGCCAGGGTGAAGGCCTGGGCCTGCATCAGCTTGACCAGATTCTCGAAGGTGTTGCCGGCGATGCGCATATGGTGCTCGCGCCGGTTCTGCGCCAGCAGGCCCGAGAGGTGGATATGCACCGCCTTGCGGTCCTGGCGGTGGCGCTCCAGGCGGTGGACATAGTCCAGCAGCAGGTTTTCCTGGCTGGCGCCGCGGGTGGTCTGGCCGGAGGCGGGGGGCTGGTTGAGCATCGGCGCTACCGTATGGACGTCAGCGGTGGGAAGGCGTCGAGCATGTCGTTGTTGCCGCATTCGGCGCGCGGCCGGCCGGTGATGACGCCGTGACGCTGGACGCACTGGTTGAGGGTGCAGGCCGAGGATTTGTCGCACTGGGCCATGGTCACCGCCGCCCCCATGGAATCGAGGAAGCGGCCCTGGAACATGCGGATGCCCTGGGCCAGGCCCCACGAAATCGACAGCTCGGTGTCGCAGCGCCCCAGGATGACGTGCTCGAAACCCACCGGCCCCAGCGCCTGCTGGATCTCGGCGGTCTTGATGTCGTCGATCATGTCCGGGCTCCAACTCACCTTGATGAAGTCGGTGTCGAACAGCTCGGCGTCCATGAACTGCAGCGTGACCGGGGACATGCCGTCGAGCACCGATTTGTGCCCGCGCGAACGCAGCTTGTCGCGCGCCCGGAAGAAGCCGTCGAGATCGTTGAAGATGTCGAGCAGTTGGAACTCGACCACCAGCCCGGCGCGGCCCCGGATGCTGGCCTCGAACTGCTGGAACACCGGCGTCTCGATGGTGGCCATGTTGAGGTTGACCGAGAAGGCGGTCGGCATCTTGCGCAGCGCCGAATCCTGCAACACCGACAGCACCCGCAGGTCGAGGACCTGCGACAGATGCTGGAACAGCCAGCGGTTGGACAGGATGTTGACGTCGGGGGCCAGGACCTTCTGGAGGTCCATGATGGACATGAAGAATTCCTGGAACGCCACCTCGGCGGTCATCTTGTCGTTGATGCGGATGCAGGCCTGGCGGCGGACCACCCCGGCGATGTCGGTGGCCCCGATGCGCTCCAGCACCTTGGTCAGGGTCTTGGAGTTCAGGGGCTGGATCTGGGGGGCGGTGCGCTGGTCGGTCAACTGCTTCTTGGCGTTGGCGACCATCTGGCCGCACAGGGCGAAGAAGGAATCGAAATCGGCTTCCAGGTCGTAGTAGGACACGAAGCGGTCCTGCCCGTCGGCGGATTCGGCGTAGGTCAGCGGGTCGGTGGAGAACAGGGCGCGCAGCTTGTAGATCATGGCGTCGAGATCGTTGATCCGCGCGTCCTTGCAGATCAGGACGATGTCCGAATTGGTCATCAGGAACATCTGGCCGCGATAGGCGTCGACCATGGATTCGAACATGCGGAAGGCGATGCGGATGCGGCCTTCCTCGCGGTTGGCCGGCATCAGGCGCGACAAATGCAGATGCAGCGCCAGACGCCCTTCCCTGATCCGGCCGACGCGTTCGGCGGCATCGAAGAGAAGGTTTTCCGGCGTTACGACTTCCTGCTGCCCTGTCCCGAACGCACCGGCGTTCATTCCAACTCCATTTCCCGGCCCAAGATGATCAGGACCATTGTTGTCCATCACATATAGAGGCAAAGTTACCGTCCGTAAAAAATACCATTGGCCAGCGCTGGTGTCCTAGAGGAAATGAGCAGCGATTCTTCATCCCGGTCGGATCACCCCTCGACCGAAGTCCCGGACGGAACCCGGGTCTATGCCATCGGAGACATCCATGGCCGCCTGGATCTGTTGAACCACCTGCTCGAAGACATCGCCGAGGATGCCCGTTACACCCCCTATGACGGCGCCCCGCCGGGACGCGTCGTGGTGGTCTCGGTCGGCGACCTGATCGACCGCGGCCCCGATTCCAAGGCGGTGGTCGAACGCCTGCTGAGCGGGGCGCCCTCGGCCGGACCGCTGGCCGGGGCGCAGTTCGTCACCTTGCGCGGCAACCACGAAGACTACCTGATGCAGTTCCTGGCCGACTTCTCGGTGGCTCCCGCCTGGTTCCGCAACGGCGGGCTGGAGGCCATCCGCTCCTATGTCGGCCATTTGCCCGACGGCTACGCCACCGACTACCCGGCCCTGCAGCGCCTGCTCTACCGCGCCATGCCGCCCAGCCATCTGCGCTTCCTGTCGCGCATGCCGCTCAAGCATGTGGAGGGCGACTATCTGTTCGTCCACGCCGGCATCCGGCCGGGGGTGCCGCTGGAACGTCAGGACGCGTTCGACCTGATGTGGATCCGGGGCGAGTTCCTGCACGCCACCGAACTGGCGGCCAAGATGGTGGTGCACGGCCATACCGTGGTCGCCGAGCCCGAGATCCACCCCAACCGCATCGCCATCGACACCGGCGCCTATCGCACCGGGGTACTGTCCTGCCTGGTGCTGGAAGGGGCGGGGCGGCGGTTCCTGAGCACTTAGTTTCTTGTCCCTCAATCGCCGGGCGGGAGGCGTGCCGCCTCCCTTGGCTTTCGCGCC
The DNA here is from genome assembly GCF_903853455.1 of uncultured Magnetospirillum sp. Lineage (GTDB taxonomy): Bacteria > Pseudomonadota > Alphaproteobacteria > Rhodospirillales > Magnetospirillaceae > Phaeospirillum. The sequence continues at coordinate 12,408 of NZ_CAINTR010000182.1, read as the reverse complement.
ATGTGGCGCGGGCCCTCAATGGGCCAGTCGCTTCGCTCCGTCGCGGCCTTCCCCGTGCGAAGCATGGGGGAGGTTGGGAGGGGGCGGTCCCTTTTGTCTTGCAAGCCGGCTCTGGTTGGGTTAGCAGGCGGAAGCCATCAAATGCGCGGGTTTCCATGACCGAACTTTCCGCCCTTGCCGACCGTGTCGAATTGCTGCGCACCGCTCAGGTGCTGTGCATTGGCGACGTCATGCTGGATCGCTTCGTTTACGGCTCGGTCGACCGGGTCAGTCCCGAAGCGCCCATCCCGGTGCTGTTCATCGAGCGCGAGACCGCCATGCTGGGCGGCGCCGGCAACGTGGTGCGCAATCTGGTGGCGCTGGGCGCCGCGCCGGCCTTCGTGTCGGTGGTGGGCGACGACGCCGCCGGGCGCGAGGTCACCCGGCTGGTCGGCGCCCATGGCGAGATCGACCCCTGCATGGTGGTCGAGACCGGCCGCCAGACCACCATCAAGACCCGCTTTTTCGCCTCGCATCAGCAGTTGCTGCGCGCCGACCGCGAATCCCGCCTGGCGGTGGGCGACGCCATCCGCGACCAGTTGCTGGCCCGGGTCGATCGGCTGCTGGCCAAGGCCGAGGTGATGGTGCTGTCCGATTACGGCAAGGGCGTGCTGTCGCCGGTGGTGGCCGGTGAGTTGATCCGCCGGGCCAAGGCCCTGGGCAAGAAGGTGGTGGTCGATCCCAAGGGCGCCGACTATTCCATCTATGCCGGCGCCACCATCGTGACGCCCAATCGCAAGGAATTGTTCGAGGCCACCGGCATGGCGGTGGACGGTGACGAGGCGGTGATCGCCGCCGCCCGCCACCTGATCGCCACCTGTTCGCTGGAGGCGGTGCTGGTGACGCGCAGCCAAGATGGCATGACCCTGGTGACCGCCGACGGCGAGGCCCATCACCTGCCGGCCGAGGCTCGCGAGGTATTCGACGTCTCGGGCGCCGGCGACACCGTGGTGGCGACGCTGGCCGCCGCCATCGCCTCGGGCGCCTCCTTGCTGGAGGGCGCCCTGCTCGCCAACGTCGCCGCCGGCATCGTGGTCGGCAAGGTCGGCACCGCCGTGGCCTATGCCGAGGAGGTGGTGGCGGCGCTGCATCACGACGACCTGACCGCCGGCGAGTCCAAGATCGTGCCGCTGGCCGCCGCCGCCGAGATCGTTGATCGCTGGCGGCGCAAGGGGCTGAAGGTGGGCTTCACCAATGGCTGCTTCGACCTGCTGCATCCCGGCCATGTGGCCATCCTGACCCAGGCCAAGGCCGCCTGCGACCGGCTGGTGGTGGGGCTGAACAGCGACGCCTCGGTGCAGCGGCTGAAGGGGCCGACCCGCCCGGTTCAGTCCGAGGCCTCGCGCGCCACGGTTTTGTCCTCGCTGGCGCCGGTGGACATGGTGGTGATCTTCGGCGAGGACACCCCGCTCCGGCTGATCGAGGGGCTGCGGCCCGACGTTCTGGTCAAGGGCGCCGACTACACGCTCGACAAGGTGGTGGGCGCCGATCTGGTCCAGTCCTGGGGGGGCAAGGTGGTGCTGGCCGATCTGGTGGACGGCCAAAGCACCACCAACACCATCAAGCGCATGAACGGCCACTGACCATGAGCGATCCCGGTCCCCTGACCCAGTTGGGGCAAGCAACGGCGCTGCCGGCCGATCCGGCCCGGGCGGTGCTGGAAACGGTGGCCAATCCCCATCCCGACTCGCTCTATCTGGTGCGCTTCACCGCGCCGGAATTCACCTCGCTGTGCCCCATCACCGGCCAGCCCGACTTCGCCCATCTGGTGATCGACTACGCTCCCGCGGCGGCGCTGGTGGAGAGCAAGTCGCTGAAGCTGTTCCTCGGCAGCTTCCGCAATCACGGCGCCTTCCACGAGGACTGCACCCTGGCCATCGCCAAGCGGCTGGTGACGGCGGCGGCGCCGAAATGGCTGCGCATCGCCGGCTATTGGTATCCGCGCGGCGGCATTCCCATCGACGTGTTCTGGCAGACCGGCCCGGCGCCCGAGGGGCTGTGGCTGCCCGATCCGGGCGTGCCAAGCTATCGTGGGCGGGGCTGATTCCGGGGATTTTGGCGGGCCTGAATTTGGCGGCCGGCGATTGAGAGCAACACGGATGAACACGGATGCCGCTTCGCGGCGCACGGATAGGCACGAATATGGATTATTCTTATCCGTGTTCATCCGGGGATATCCGTGTTCATCCGTGTTGCGCTCCGTCGTCTCCTCCCATCCGGTCGGTGGGTGTTCATCGTGAAGAATTCCATCCGCGCCAAGGCCCTGGAGCTGGGCTTTTCCCAGGTCGGCTTCGCCCCGGCCTCCGGCGATCCCCGCTGGAAGGCCGACCTGAACGCCTATCTTGCCGACTCCCGTCACGGCGACATGGAATGGATGGCCGAGACCGCCGAGCGCCGCGCCAGCCCCCAGGCCCTGTGGCCCGAGGCTCGCAGCGTCATCGTGCTGGGCACCAACTACGCCCCCAAGGGCGACCCGCTTGACCTGACCCGCCGCCCCGAGCGGGGCAATATCAGCGTCTACGCCCGCAACCGCGACTACCACGACACGGTCAAGAAACGTCTGAAGGCGCTGGGCCGCTGGCTGGTCGGGCAGTATGGCGGCGCGCTCAAGGTGTTCATCGACACCGCTCCGGTGATGGAAAAGCCGGTGGCCGAACAGGCCGGGCTGGGCTGGCGCGGCCGTCACACCAATCTGGTGTCGCGCCGCTGGGGCAGTTGGCTGTTCCTGGCGGAAATCTTCACCAGTCTGGAGATCGAGCCCGACCCGCCTGAACACGACCACTGCGGCAGTTGCCGCGCCTGTGTCGATGCCTGTCCGACCCGGGCGCTGGACGGCGAGGGCCATATCGAGCCGCGCCGCTGCATCTCCTACCTCACCATCGAGGCCAAAGCCGCCGTTCCCGCCGAGCTGCGGCCGCTGATGGGCAACCGGATCTACGGCTGCGACGATTGCCTGGCGGCCTGTCCGTGGAACAAGTTCGCCACTCCGGCCACCGAGCCGGATTTCCTGCCGCGAGTGGAGCTGACGGCGCCGTTGCTGGCCGATCTGGCGCAACTGGACGAGGCGGATTTCCGGGAGGTGTTCACCGCGTCGCCGGTGAAGCGTGCCGGGCGGGATCGCTTTGTCGCCAGCGTCCTCATCGCCATCGGCAACAGCGGCCGTATCGACCTGATCGCCAGCGCCGCGCGGTTGCGCGACGATCCGTCGGCCTTGGTCCGCGCTACGGCGGACTGGGCGGTCTCAGCTCTCGCTGGCCAGCGCGCGGGCCAGTTGTGACAGGGCGTCCTGGTGCTTTTCGTTGGAGATGCTGGTGAAGTTGCGCGCCAGTTCCAGACACATGCGCTGGCGGGCGCTGAGATCCGAGCCGCGCCGGTTCTCCAGCCCTTCGTAGAAGAAGCCCACCGGCACGCCCAGGACCTGGGAAATCTCGAACAGGCGGCCGGCGGAGATCCGGTTGATCCCCCGTTCGTATTTGTGGGCCTGCTGGTAGGTGACGCCGATCAGATCCGCCATCTGCTGCTGGGACAGGCCCAGCATGATCCGGCGTTCCCGAATCCGGGTGCCGACATGTCGGTCGGTGTCGTTGGCGCGATTCGCGGGTCTTTCGACCTTAACCTCTGACTTCGTGGGCATGATTCTCAGTTTATCAGCAGTGGACTTGCCCGAATTTCGGACAAAGTTTGATGTGCCAGGCATGACGACCTTTCCCTTCACATAGTCGGATTTGGGCAGGCGAGCAACCTGAAACTTCCTCGCTTGTGGAAAACCGAAATACTTGTCGAAATCAACCTGAGGTACTTACTCTATATTACTTATAAATGTGGCGTCTCGATGGCGAGGGGGCGCAATAGCTTGATGTCCTGCATATGCGCGGCGCATGACGGCAGGCTGGTGCACGACTATGTCACCTGGGGATGTTCCCGCCGTTCTACCAGGGGTGTCCCCAAAATCACCCCAACTCAATACGAAGGTCATGGGTCGAGCCAGGTAATTAGACGGAGAGGTCGAGAGCGTGGCCCGAGGACAGTTGCGGCGGAATGACCTCGATGGCCTCATTTCCCTGGGTCGTCGTTGCTCCGACGCTGCGGGCGTAGGCGCGCAGGCCGGCGCTGATCTGCGACGCCTGGGACGGCGGCGACGCGGTGTCCTGTTCCTGGGCCAAGGATTGGGTGATGAAGGCGGTGGACGTGCGGCTCGATGTCCGGCCGTCATCGGCCTGACCGCCCGATGACGGGGTGGAGGCGTTGTCCGGTTGCTGATCGGAGGGGGGCTGGGAGCGCTGCGACCCCGGCCGGCCCGCGATCAGGAAGGCGTCGAGCGGATTGCCGCGCGGTCGCGTCGCCAGGGTGGACAGGACGCCGCCGGGGCGTGACACCGCGTCCGCGCCGCGAAGTGCCGCCGCGTTGGCCGAGCCCGTGATGCCGTCGAACGACACCTGCGCCTCCCCGTTTGAGGACCCTGTCTTGCAACAGTACGACTCTGTGATGATGAGTCGCAATCACTTCGTCATAGGACAGTAATCTGGACCGCCGGGAAATGGCGTCTCCCGCGTTTCCGCCGGTCGGGGTTGCGGCAAATGAACTCTTTGTTACGGGGCAAGGCGGTTTACAGAAAAGGTGCCGGCTGATATACGGGAGCCGATTTTACGGAGCGGAAATCTGGTCGCGCGGGAATGTCCGGGGAAATGGGGCTCCGGGCGGTTCGGCCCGCGCCGCATTTGGAACCGGCGCATCGTCGCCTTCGGTCAAGCACGCTCCACGGGTGGCCATCCATGAAAATTCTCGCCTGCAACTCCAATCGGCCGCTCGCGGAAGCCATCGCCGAATATCTCACCATGTCCATCACCAAGGCGGTGATTCGCCGCTTCTCCGACATGGAAGTGTTCGTCGAGATCCACGAAAACGTCCGGGGCGAGGATGTCTTCGTCATCCAGTCCACCTGCTATCCCGCCAACGACAACCTGATGGAGTTGCTGGTCACGCTGGACGCCTTGCGGCGCGGCTCGGCCCGGCGCATCACCGCGGTGATCCCCTATTTCGGCTATGCCCGCCAGGACCGCAAGTCCAGCCCGCGTTCGCCGATCTCGGCCAAGCTGGTGGCCAATCTGATCACCACCGCCGGCGCCGACCGGGTGGTGACGCTGGACCTGCATTCCGGCCAGATCCAGGGCTTCTTCGACATTCCGCTCGACAACCTCTACAGCGCGCCGGTGTTCACCAACGACATCCGCGCCCGCTATCAGGGCGACGACGTCATGGTGGTGTCGCCCGACGTGGGCGGCGTGGTCCGGGCCCGCGCCATCGCCCGGCGCATCGACGCCGATCTGGCCATCATCGACAAGCGGCGCGAGAAGGCCGGCGTGTCCGAGGTGATGAACATCATCGGCGACGTGCGTGGCCGCCGCTGCATCATGGTCGACGACATCGTCGATTCCGCCGGCACGCTGTGCAACGCCGCCGAGGCCCTGATGAAGGCCGGCGCCGTTTCGGTCGCGGCCTTCGTCACCCACGGCGTGTTGTCGGGCGGCGCGGTGGCCCGCGTCACCGCTTCGCCGCTGGAAGAGCTGGTGATCACCGATTCCATCCCCGCCACCGAGGCGGTCAAGCTGGCCCACAACATCCGCCAGCTCACCATCGCGCCGCTGATGGCCGAGTCCATCCAGCGCATCAGCGAGGAACGCTCGGTCTCTTCCCTGTTCGATTAAGAAATCTCGGGGGCCGAAACGATCCCTCTCCCGCTTGCGGGAGAGGGAGGGGCCCGCCGCCGCAGGCGGTGGGAGGGTGAGGGGGCTTCTTCACCGAGCCGTATCACGGCCCTCACCCGGCTCGCGCTGCTCGCCACCCTCTCCCGCAAGCGGGCGAGGGTTTTTATTTAATCACCCCGGAAACAACGTCCGGCCCAGCAGGCGGAATTCGTCCTTGCGGGCGCTCGACTTGCGCCAGGCCAGACCCAGCCGGCGCGCGCCGCCGCCGGCCAGCGGACGGGTGACCAGATCGGTTCCCCGCAGCACGCCCCCCGCCACCGCCAGTTCGGGCAGCAGGGTGACGCCCAATCCCGATGCTACCATCTGAACCAGGGTGCCGAGGCTGGTGCCCAGGATGTCCTCGCCGCGGCGTGACGGCGCCGCCAGCGCGCAGGCGGCCAGGGCGTGGTCGCGCAGGCAATGACCCTCCTCCAGCAGCAGCAGGTCGGCATCGGCCAGGTCGGCGCCGGTGACGGTCTCCCGGGCGGCCAGGGGGTGGCCGGCGGGGCAGGCCAGCACGAACGGGTCCTCGGCCAGGCTCAGCGTCTCCATGTCGGGAGCGTCGTAGGGCAGGGCGAGCAACGCCACGTCAAGCTCGGCATTGGCGAGGCGCTCCAGCAGCCGGGCGGTCAGATCCTCGCGCAGCACCAGCCGAAGATCGGGGTAGCTCCGCCGCAACTCCGGCAACACCCGGGGCAGCAGGAACGGCGCGATGGTGGGAATCACCCCCAGCCGCAACTCCCCCGCCAGCGGTTGGCCGGCGGCGCGGACTAGGTCGGCGATGTCCTCGGCGCCGCGCAGCACGTCGCGGGCGCGGGCGACCACCGCCTCGCCCAGCGGCGTCATCAACACCTTGCGCTTGGTGCGTTCCACCAGGGTGGCGCCCAGCAGGGTCTCCAACTCCTGGAGCCCCGCCGACAGGGTGCTTTGGGTGGCGAAGCAGGCCTCGGCCGCGCGACCGAAATGATGATGTTCGGCCAGTGCCACCAGATAGCGCAACTGCCGCAGGGTGGGGAGGTGAGTCTGCATCACCGGGGATTCTAGCACCGTTCGGGCCGGCCGTAACCGGAATGAACGTGCCATTTCCGACGCCTGGACCCGACCAGAAAAATAGCGTTATAATAGAAGATGTATGATGATTCATTGCGCGGGGGGCTTAAATGGCCAGGAAGCATGTTGTTAAGGCTGTGGCAATTTTCGTATCTGTTCTGCTTTCAGGATGTTCCGGTGACACCCAGTACCGCAAGGCGGTCTTGGAGCCCGAGGCTTGCGCCGTCGATTGTTCGGGCAAGTCCTCCCTGGAGGAAAGGACCTATTCGGTCAAGAACGGCGATGACGGCAAATATCTGTTGGGCTTCGTCGAGTTCGACGACCAGGGGTGGTTCCACGATCACAGTCAGCAACAGATGTTGCGGGCCGAATTGGCCCGACGGGCGGCGAACCCGAAGGAGCAGTTCCTGGTGGTGGTTTTCGCCCATGGCTGGTTCCACAACGCCAGCGCCGCCGACGAGAATGTCCAGAACTTCCGCTCTCTGCTGGAGCGCCTTGACCTGATGGAGCGTGCGGCGGCGCAGACCGAGCCCAACAAGGTCAAGCGGACGGTGGTCGGCGTCTATCTGGGCTGGCGGGGCGAAACCCTCGAGATTCCCGTGCTCAAGCAGGCCCTGACCTTCTGGTCGCGCATGGGAGCGGCCGAGCGGGTGGGCGAGGGCGCCGCCAAGCAGGTGCTGATGGAGTTGAACCAGTTCAAGTGCTACGCCAACGGCCGGGGCCAACCGGTCAAGGAGCCGCATCTGTGCCAGGACACCCTGGTCGACGCCAACCACACCCAGATGGTGGTGATCGGGCACAGCTTCGGCGGCTTGGCGGTCTACCACGCCTTGCGCACCGAAATGATGGAGCGGACCACCTGGCAATGGCAGGCCCAGGACGGCAGCCATCCCTACGCCGTGTCCCGCAGCTTCGGCGACCTGGTTCTGCTGGTCAATCCGGCCTTCGAGGGCTCCGCTTACGAACCGCTGTGGCGGGCGTCGCAGTCGCGGTGTTATTCCGCCAGCCAGCGGCCGGTGATGATGGTCGTCACCTCGAAGACGGACCGGGCGACCCAACTGGCCTTTCCCTTGGGCCGGCTCTACACCTTGACCCAGTCGGCGGATCAGCCCGGCGAGCGGGCGGCGGTGATGGCGACGGTCGGCCATCTGGATCGCTACCGGACCTATGACCTGAGCTACCGGGAGGAAGGGGCGGAGGCGAACCGCACGGTGCGGCCGACCAGCGCCCTGACCTATACGGACTTTCTCGCCGACGCGGAGGCCTTGAAAGCCCTCGCCGCCTCGCCGGGCGTGCTGGGGGCATCGCCCACATCCTACGGCAACGCCACCCTCGCGCGGGTCTCCAACGCCGATCGCCAGGCCGAGGACAACGAGCCGGTAAAGGACCGCAACCCCTTCCTGGTGGTGTCGGCCGATCCCACGATCGTCGATGGTCACGGCGACATCTGGAATGACCGGTTCGTCGATTTCATGCGGGCATTCTTCGTCGCCGAGATCCGGCCGACGGTGCCGGGGACGGTGCAAAATCCCGCTTGCAGTCTGTATTGATGGCGCTGAGCCAGCGCGCCGTCAGGCTCCGGCGCGCTGGTGCAGCACCGGCATCAGTTCGAAATAAGGGCGGATGATGGGCGAATCCGAACTCTCGAACGTGTCGAACGGCCCATCGAAGAAGACCTTGCCCTCGTGCAGCATCACCACGCGCGGCCGCAGGCGGATGAGCAGGTCCTTGTCATGGGTGATGACCACCGTGGTGCGCAACTGCCGGCCGGAGGCCGGGTCGCCGTGGGTGGACAGCAGCAGGTCCTGAATCTGCGAGGCGGTGACCGGGTCCAGGCCGGTGGTGGGCTCGTCGAAGAACATGCAGCGCGGATTCATGGCCAGGGCGCGGGCGATGGCGATGCGCTTGGCCATGCCGCCCGACAGCGAATCGACCCGGCCGTGAAGGAAGTTGTCATCGGTCGGCAGCCCCACCGCCTCCAGCACCTCGACGGCGATGTCGGCGATGGCCTTGTCGCCGAGATGGCGGACCTCTTCCAGCCACAGGCCGATATTGTCCAGCACGCTTCCGGAAAACAGGGCGTTGCGTTGGAACACCACGCCCCAATGGGTGTGGAGGTCGTCGAGGTCGTTGGGAGCGAGTTCGTCGAGGTCGACCAGCGGATACTTGTTCGAACCCGGGGGGGCCAGGTCGGGGGCGGTCACCATGACGCGGCCGGCATCGGGGCGAAGCAGTCCCAGCAGATGACTGAGCAGCACCGTCTTGCCGCAACCCGAGCCGCCGACCACGGCGATGAAATCGCCGGTGTGGATGTCGAGATCGACGCCGCACAGAACCGGACGCTCGTCGAAGGCCTTGCACAGCCCCTCGACCCGGATTTCGATCCCGTTCTCGTTCTCGGCGTTCATGCCGGCAGGATATCCCCTCGCCGGTTCATGGGCGAGGGGATAAGAGCGGCTACTTCTTCAGGTAGTCGCGGGCCAGCACTTCGGCGATCTGCACCGCGTTCAGCGCCGCGCCCTTGCGCAGGTTGTCCGACACGCACCAGAACGACAGGCCGTTCTTGACGGTCGGATCCTTGCGGATACGGCTGATGTAGACGGCATCCTCGCCGGTGGCTTCCAGCGGGGTGATGTAGCCGCCGGGCTCGCGGGTGTCGAGGACGATGACACCGGGGGCGTTGCGCAGGGCCTCGGTGGCCTCCTCGACGCTGACCGGACGGGCGAATTCCAGGTTGACCGTCTCGGAATGGCTGATGAACACCGGCACCCGCACGCAGGTGGCGTGGACTTCGATGCCGGCGTCGAGAATCTTCTTGGTCTCGACCACCATCTTCCACTCCTCCTTGGTCGAGCCGTCTTCCATGAAGACGTCGATCTGGGGGATCAGGTTGAAGGCGATCTGCTTGGGGAACTTCTGCGGCGTGATCGCGTCGTTGACGAAGACGGCGCGGGACTGCTCGAACAGTTCGTCCATGCCCTCCTTGCCGGCGCCCGAGACCGACTGGTAGGTCGAGACCACCACCCGCTTGATCTTGCCCAGCGTGTGCAGCGGCTTCAACGCCACCACCATCTGGATGGTCGAGCAGTTGGGGTTGGCGATGATGCCCTTCTTCTTGTAGCCGGCGATGGCCTCCGGGTTGACCTCGGGCACTACCAGCGGCACGTCGGGGTCCATGCGGAAATGCGAGGTGTTGTCGATCACCACGCAGCCGGCGGCGGCGGCGCGCGGGCTGTGCTGGGCCGAGACCTTGGCGCCCGGCGACGACAGGGCGATGTCCCAGCCGGTGAAGTCGAACTTGGCCAGGTCCTTGGACTTGAGGATGGTCTTGTCGCCGAAGGAAATCTCGCGGCCGACCGAACGCTCGCTGGCCAGGGCGACGACCTCGTCCACCGGGAACTTCCGCTCCGCCAGGGTCTTGAGCATCTCCCGGCCCACATTGCCGGTAGCGCCGATCACAGCAACCTTGTAGCCCATTTTCACTTTCTCCGTTTTAGAACCATTGGCTCCGTTCTAGAACCCCCGGTCCCCCGTGGCGCGCTGATCGAGATACGAAAAGGCCCGCGGGGTGCTTACCGCGGGCCTTTTTCGTGCATTCATGACGAACCGGCCCGCTTAAGCGGTCTTGGTGGTGCCGGTTTTGGTAGTGACGAGGCAAGCCGTCGCCGGGGCCTGACCCCGGACGGTGAGAGCGTTCACATTGAACAAGCACCCAACCATGACTTTCTCCATCGGAAGCGGATGCTTTACCGGAAGCTTCGGCGCGGTGCAAGCCCAAACGCACGGAAAAGGGCCAGATAGCGCGCCGGCCGGCGGCGGCGCGAAATTTTTTCGCAGGGAGTGGCGGGCGCGCGCGTGCAATTGAGTATCCAGCGTCCAGAACCACGATCTCAGAAGGAGATATGCCATGTCCGTTTCCGGTGTCAGCGGCTCGTCCTCCATGCAGGCGACCCTGGTCTCCAACCTCGAGAAGAACGGCCTGTCGGCCGACACGGCCACTCAGGTCGGTTCCGAACTCGACTCGGTGATCAAATCCGCCATCTCCAGCGGTTCGGGCAAGCCCGACCGGTCGGCGATCCAGTCCGCCGTCGCCAAGCAACTGGCCGACGACGTCCAGTCGGGCAAGATCACCCAGGACGAAGCCAACACCATCCAGTCCACCCTCTCCCAGATGCAGCAGCAGCATGCCGGCGGCCCGCCTCCGGGTGGCCCGCCCCCGGGCGGCGACACGGATGCGGCGGCGAGCGGCTCGGGCGGTTCATCCGGCGCGTCCGGAGCGTCCGGCACCTCGTCCAACGCCACGGTGACCAGTGTCCAGAGCACCACCACCGGCGGCACCACCACCACGGTGACCACCTATTCCGACGGCACCAAGACGACCACGACCACTGCCGCCACCGGCGCCGACAACAGCGCCGACAGCGCCAGCAAAACCGCGGCTCAGACGTTGCAGGACCTGCTCAAGCAGGCCCAGCAGAACGGCAACGGCAATATCAGCCAGAGCACCCTGGACTACGCCTCCAAGCTGCTCAGCTCGGCCTTCGTCGACACCACGGCGTAACCGCGCCATCCGTCTGTCGCGATCCTCGACAAAGCCCCGCCCTCGTCGGCGGGGCTTTCTTTTTCGGGCCGGACATGGAAAAGGCCAGCAACCCCATCAGGGCTGCTGGCCTTTTTTGGTCGGAGTGAGAGGATTCGAACCTCCGGCCCCTGCCTCCCGAACACTGCCAGTATCCCGGCACTCCGCAGAGAACGGCGGAAAGGCTGGAGTTTAAAACAGGAAAAACCGGCAATCTGAGTCATTACGGCAGGCATTCCGGTTCATATGAACCTAAGGTCACTGTCCTGATCCTGTGAGGAGGACATGAAAATGCCCCTGGTGGAGCCAACACCAGGGGCGGTTTTCTGTGCAACAGTCGGAGGGTCACCGACAGACGATGTATAGCATGATCGAAGTGTGTTTTATAGCATAGGTCCTAGGACCCAGAACTAATGCTTCGCCTTGACTGTGATAGGTTCAAATAGCCCCGAGCCAACCGGGGGTTTGCAACAGTCAAGGCCGATGCCACTCACGCCACAACTGCGTCCGTGTCGGCCCTCCAGAGGGTTCCGCCATGTCGCCTCGCCTTCATACAGCCCTATCATATGCTGCCCGTGGCTGGTCAGTCTTCCCGTGTCACTCGATCAGCGCCACCGGATCTTGCTCATGTGGCAAGGCACCTTGCCGGGATGCCGGAAAGCACCCCCGGACCCGGAACGGTCTCAAAGACGCCACCACGGACCCCGAGAGGGTCAAGGCATGGTGGGAAGCATGGCCGGATGCAAACATTGCCATCGCCACGGGCGCGGCCTCTGGTCTCGTTGTCGTCGATGTGGACCCAAAGGACGGCGGCCCCGCCTCGCTGGTGGTGCTGGAGGCTCGGCTAGGCCCCCTCCCCAGGGTTGTTCAGTTCTCCTCATGCTGCCCTGTAGCCCATCGCGTGAAGCGGGTTCAGGGCATTGATGTAGAGTTCCCGGCTGATGTTGACGGTGCCGTTGGCCCGCATGATGTTGATGGCGAAGGATCGGAACCGGG
>NZ_CAINTR010000181.1 GCF_903853455.1 uncultured Magnetospirillum sp. | reverse complement strand
GCTCCGCCCCTCCTTACGTCCGGCCCCAGCGGGCAATCATACCGGCCATCATAGTTGTCGCTCAACCGGCCAAGATAATTGTCGGCGGCGACCGGAAGATGGAGACGTCATTCGGCGTGGATTTTCAGGACCTGCGGTCCGCCGCCGCCCTGGTCATCTTCCGCCTTCATCTGGTCAATGAGATATGGTGCGAGGACCTGGCCAAACATCCCCAGCACGAGGCATTTGCGCTTGAAAGCCTGCAAAGTGATGAACGCGTGTTTGCCAGCACCGTGGAACGGCTGTGTCACAATAGGATCGTTGTTGACCAAAACTATCTAGACAAGGTCTTTTCGCCGCAAAACCTCACTGCAGGGAGGAATATTTGGTCACCGGCAGGAGCGCGACCTGCGGGCGAACGGGAACAATTCTCCCGCTGGTCGGCGTTTGAACAGGCCGAGTTCCGGCGTGTCCACACGGCGATGCGATTCGATCAAATCTATCGCCGTTTCGGCTATGATTTCTCTTTCGTTTAATGCGATCTGTCTCAGGATGAGGCCAAAAAGGCCGACGTTTTTTAAGTGACAGCGTGATCGATGGCTATCTATATCGGAGTGAGCGAATGACTAAGACCGATTGGGATTATTCCGCAATGGCTGCATTTTACGACAACCGCGCAGATTATTCATCTGATGCCATCGATTATATTATTCATGCCATGGGTTTAGAATGCGGTTCTCACGTGGCTGATGTGGGGGCCGGCACCGGAAAGCTCGCTGTGCCGCTGGGCAGCCATGGCCTTATTGTCTCCGCCGTAGAACCCAATGATGAAATGCGGATATACGGCATCCGAAATACGAGTTCGTTGCCGGTGACTTGGCGTGATGGTACCGGCGAACATACCGGGCTTGAGGCGGCCTCGGTGGAGGCTGTCTTCTTCGGCTCGTCTTTCAACGTTGTTGATCAGATCAGCGCGTTGCAGGAATGTCGGCGGATCGTGCGGCCGCGCGGCTGGTTTTCCTGCATGTGGAACCATCGCAATCTGGATGATCCGCTTCAGTCTCGGATAGAGGCGATCATCCGTAGCTTTATTCCGTCATATCACTATGGCCTACGGCGAGAAGATCCCAGCGGGGTCTTGGCCCAATCCGGCTATTTCAGTGAGATCCTGGTTCATAGTGCCGATTTTGCGGCGTCTATGACTAAAACCGTGATCATGGATGCTTGGCGGTCCCATGGGACCTTGATCCGTCAGGCCGGTGACGCCCATGGCGCGATCATTGCCGCTATCGAGGACGCGATCGACAGTGACGAGGTCGCGGTGCCTTATACCACCCGCCTATGGTACGGTCAGTTCAGCAGTTGACTAGCCGCCGAGACTGCGGCAGAGGCAGGCGGTCATGATGCACAAGCGCCCAGCGGAAGGATTGTCAATTGAACGCCGTCGCCAGGAACCGCGCGGTATAGTCGTCGCGGGGCCAAACCAAACAGCCGGGGCCATAGAGTTTCCCAGTGCTGATTGGCCAAAATGACACAGTCATCCGATTGCATAGCGGGAGCAGCAGTGGCCAAGGGCATAACCGGCACGCCATCAAGCATTCCCACCGTGAAGTCATCAATGAAGGCTGCAATCCTTCGGTTGGGAAGTTCGGCGGCGAACCGTGCCGCCAGGATTCGGGCGGCCTCTCCGGTGCCGTAAATCCAAACATCGCCTTGGGCGCAGGCCGAACTCAGCGTGACGGCCTCACCATGCCAAGCCAAGTGCGCAACGACCCCCAGCAAGGAGAAGTCCGTTCCGGCCTGGATCCCCACCATGGCGGGCCTCCGCCGGTGAACATCCGCCCCGATGGCGAGACGATAGCGTCTCAGATCTCCAACCTTCCGGAGTTCTTCCGGCAGCAGTTCCACTTCCGGCCCGCAGGCGTTCCCTTCGGGGTCACGGAGAATAACGGATACCGCCGACTCCCGGTCCAAAGGGGCGGGGGAGTGATGAAAGAACAACTCGATAGCGGTCTCGGCCCCGGTGAAGGAAAGGGGGATGACAGCAGACGGCGTGCCACCTGAAAGCGACAGGGTTTCACTGAGGTCGCGGGTCGCGATCATGGGATGGGCGGATGCCCTGTTCGGCGACGCCTGAGACGCAATCCAGGCAGCACACCGTTCCAAGACCGGATCGCTCTCACCATCGGGAACCAGCGCATGCCCTCTCCGAGCCAAGGCGGCTTGCGCATGCACGGCCAGAACGTTGGGGAGCAGGCGTTCCAGGGCGAGGTCTTTATTGAACGCGGCGTGGGCCTGTCGCACCATCTCACCGGCTGCGGCCGGGTTATCGGCAATCCAGCGCAGATGGCGGGCGATTTGCCACTCCTGCGCACGAGGAGGTGCCTCTTGGTCGAAATATAAAACGCTATCGCCGTAATGGTATCGGATGAACGGGAGATCGCTCGCCAGAGCGATGGCGCCGGCGGCAGTAACTTCGAAGATGCGATTGGTGGGGATATCGTCGGCACGGAAATCCAGCCGGTCGAACACGAGCCCGGCTCCCATTTTGCGATAAGTCTCCAAGATACTGTGGCCGTCGAAGGGGATCGGCCTTCCCCGGGCGGCGGCATCCACGTGTCCCCAGCTTTCCGCCGGGCCATGAAAGTAGACATCGCCGCGCCGACTCAGAGCACGAAACAGCGTGGCGTTGCGCTGACCATCCCAATTCGTCCCCACATAGGCGAGCCGGATTGCTGTCGGCATGGCCGCAATCGACGCGGTGGCCTGAACGCTGTTGGTGTAATAGGCTGAAAATGAAGGACGTCCGTCGATGGCCGTGACCAGTTGGTCCAGCCATGCCTTCACGCTGGCGGATGTCGTCAGGTGGGCATCGTAGCTTAGGACACGGCGCAGTTGCTTCGGGTCGTCTCTGATCCAGGACAGCGGCGCCATCATCACGCCGTAAGTGGGGTAAGTCGTCGTCTTTCCTTCCGCATGGGATAGGCACAGAACAAAATCAGGGTCGAAGTCAGAGATGGCATCGTCGCTGATGAATTCACCGGCTGCGATCCCCATCCGTCCCAATGCCACCGTGATGCGCTGGACGGTTTCGCTTTCTGCCTGGCCTGGATGGCAATGCCGGATGGCCACTCTGCGGACAATGCTCACGCCGGTCACTCCTTGGTGTCAATGGCGCACAAAATGCAAAGGCATATCTTCCCTGGCCAAAGCACAGATAGAACTGGACTTCGTCCGTTCTCCCGTTCCATCCTCCCAAGGATGCTGCCCCCCTTCTGGGGATGGGACAAGATAGTGACGCGACAGCGACTGTGGACGGAGTAGGAAATGGAGGCCGTTGATTTCTTAACTGTCGGCTTCGTACAGATCAACAACTGCTTTTCTGGCCAAAGCTACCTGCCGTATTCAGTCGCTTGCCTGGAGGCTTATGCGCGTCGGAACAGTCCTAACTCCTCCCGCTACCGTTTTTTACTGCCTCTCTACAAACGCATGCCGGTCCATTCGGCGGTAGAGAGCCTCGTCGAATGCGATGTGGTCGGCTTTAGCCTCTATGTCTGGAACGCCAACATTTCCAAGGAGATTGCCCGTCGGCTGAAGGCACGCAAGCCCGAAATTATCATCATCTTTGGAGGCCCCCAGGTCCCCGACACGACAGAGGACTTTCTGCGCCAGAACCCCTTCATCGACATCGCCGTCAATGGCGAGGGCGAGCAGACATTCCTGGAACTGCTGGAACACCTCCCAGGGCGGAACTGGGATGGCGTCGCCGGAGTGAGTTTACTGGATGGCGCTGGCAACTTCGTTCAGACGCCGAAGCCGCCACGCCTGAACGATCTGTCCCTGCTACCATCGCCTTTCCTCGACGACCTGTTCGCTCCGCTGATGCAGGCCAATCCTGAGGAATCCTGGATCGGATTGTGGGAGACCAATCGCGGCTGCCCGTTCCAGTGTGCCTATTGCGATTGGGGATCAGCGACGGCTGCCAAGCTGAGCAAGTTCGAGATGGAACGCCTGAAAGGCGAAGCCGAGTGGTTTTCACGCCACCGCATCGGCTTCATCTTTTGCTGCGATGCCAATTTTGGCATCCTGCCGCGTGACGTGGAACTGGCCGAGTACGTGGCCAAATTGAAGCGTGAGACCGGCTATCCGGAAGCTTTGTCGGTGCAGAACACCAAGAACGCAACCGAACGGGCTTACCTCACCCAGAAAATACTGTCCGATGCCGGGCTGAGCAAGGGGGTGGCCTTGTCCATGCAGACGTTGGACCCGAGCGTCCTGAAGGCGATCCGGCGCGACAATATCTCGCTGGATACCTATCTGGAACTCCAGCGCCGCTTCACCCTCGATAAGGTCGAGACCTTCTCGGACCTGATTGTCGGCCTGCCGGGCGAGACTTACGACAGCTTTGCCGCCGGTATCGATACCCTGATCACCTCGGGCCAGCATAACCGGATCCAGTTCAACAATCTGTCCATCCTGCCCAATGCCGGGATGGCGGATCCCGACTACATCCGCACCCACGGACTGGTGACCGTGAATAGCGAAATTATCAACATGCACGGCGCCAAGGTGACGGGCGACGATGACGTCCCGGAATTCCAGCAACTGGTTGTCGGCACCGCCCATCTGCCGCCGGATGACTGGTGCCGGGTGCGGGCATTCGGTTCGATGTCGGCCTTCCTGCACTTCAACAAGCTCTTCCAGATTCCGCTGATCCTGGCCCATGAGTTGAGTGGGGTGTCCTACCGTTCCATGATCCAGGCCTTCATGGATGTGGATGCAGGGACTTATGGCCTGCTGGCCGAGACCCGCGACTTTTTTCTAGACGAGGCTCGAACCATCCAAAGGGGGGGGGTGGAATACCATTACTCAGAGGAGTTCCTTGGCATCCACTGGCCTGCTGACGAGCTGATGTACATCAAACTAACCGCCGGGAATCAGCTGGACCGCTTCTACGAGGAAGCTAGGCTGCTCCTGTCATCCCTGCTGGACGGGGCCCCTCCCGCAGCCCTGGACGATGCCTTGCGTCTGAACCGGGCGCTGATCAAGCAGCCGTTTATCAGCGATGACACCGTTGTCCACCTCACCCATGACATACCGCGGTTCTGGATGGGAGTCCGCCAGGGGAGGGTTGAGCCGCTGAGTCCAACCCCGGTGACGGTAACCATTGAACGTTCAGCGTCTTATTACGCCGACATGCAGGCATGGTGCCGGGAAGTGGTGTGGTGGGGCAACAAGAAGGGAGCCTATCTGTACACCAACCACTTGGTGGAGAAGCAGTTGGCGGGGCACTACTGACATGCAATGCCGCCCTCTCGGCCAGACCGGCCTTCAGGTTTCCGCCATCGGCTTTGGCGCCTGGGGCATCGGGGGGCACACCCATGGCGGGCGATCCTACGGACCCACAGACGACAAGACCTCACTGGCCACATTGGATGCCGCTCTTGACGCCGGGATTACCTTTTATGACACCGCACCGCTTTACGGACTCGGTCACAGCGAGGAACTGATCGGGCGCGCCTTCCAGGGGCGCCGAGATCGCGTGGTGATCGCCACCAAGGTCGGCTATCAGGATTTCGCGTCACCTCCCGACTATAGCCCCGATGGTATCCGGCGTTCGCTTGAGGGCAGTCTTCGGCGGCTGAGAAGCGACTATGTGGACGTTCTGCAATTGCACGATCCGGGCGATGGAGTCCTGGCCGACAATCCAGAGGTCATGGCGACGTTGCAAGCATTGCGCGCCGAAGGCGTCATCCGCGTCATCGGCGTCAGCGTCAAAAGCCCCAGCCACGCCATCCCCCTGATGGAGGGAGGCGTCGTAAAGGTGATTCAGGCCAATTTCAATATGATGGATCTGCGGGCCGTCGAATGTGGGCTGATGGCGCGGGCGGAAAGCCTTGGCGTCGGCATCATTGCCCGCACGCCGCTGTGTTTCGGCTTTCTAACCGGACGGCTTGACGGAACCGAGGACTTTCCCGCCGAAGACCATCGGTCACTCTGGCCGCGACGGCAATTACAGGCTTGGGCCGATGGTGCCCGCCACCTCCTTGACACCGAGGACCGAGATCAGGACGAGTGCGGCACCACCACCGCCTTGCGCTTCGTGCTGTCCTTTCCGGCCGTGGCCACGACCATCCCCGGCATGCTGACTCCTGCCCATGTGAAGGAGAATGCCGAAGCTGGCCGACGGCGCCCCCTCTCCGTCCCCGCCGTGGCGGAGGTGTTACGCCGGTGCCGCGCCCATGGCGGTTTTATGGCGCAACGGGAAGAATGATGACTACCGGCACACCTTATCCAGAACGTCCCGCAGGCGGGTGATCTGCTCCGTCAAGTCGAACGGATGGTTGCCCACGAAGAACCCCCGGTCATGGGCCATATCCCCATTGGGGGCCGCCCCGCCGACGATGTCATAATCGTAATGCTTGATCACGTCATGGCGCAGGAAGTTGCCGCCGGTGATGATGCGAAAGCCGATATCGGCCTCCTTCAGGGCGGCGAAGACCGTGTCACGGTCCATGCCCTTGGCCGGATTCAAGATGATGGTGAAGCAGAAGGACGAGCTTTTACCGTTCTCGCGCTGAATGATGAAGCGGTCATCCTTCGCGAACAGCTCCTGGAACAGGGCCAGATTCTTGCGGCGCTGGGCGGTGAAGCCCGGCAGCTTCTTCAACTGCTGGCGGCCGATGGCGGCCTCGATCTCCAGCGGCCGCACATTGTATCCGGGCAGCACGAAGCGATAGGCCTCGAAGAACTCGTTGCCCTGCTTCTGAAATACGGGGCTGTCATCGGGCAGGTCGCGGGTCCAGCCATGGGCACGCAAGCTCCGGCACAGATGGGCCAGCTCGGTGTCGTCGGTCAGGATCATCCCACCTTCCATGGTGGAGATATGGTGCGAGAAGAAGAAGCTGAAGGTGTTGAGATGGCCGAATGTGCCGGTCTTCTTGCCGTTCAGCTCGGCATCCATGCTCTCGCAATTGTCTTCCAGCAGGTAAAGACCATGCTGGTCGGCGTAGGCGCGGATCACGTCCATTGCCGCCGGATTGCCCAGGATCGACACCGCCACGATGGCCTTGGTCTTGGGGGTCAGCGCCTGTTCCAGCTGGCTGACATCCATGTTCAGCGTCTGAAGGTCGATATCCACGAAGCGGAGTTTCAGGCCGTATTGCTGCAGCGGATGATAGGTGGTGGCCCAGGAAATCACCGGCACGATGACCTCGTCGCCGCGCTGAAGCGGGCGCTCGGCCTTATAAGCCAGAGCCGCCACCGCGACCAGATTGGCCGAGGACCCGGAATTGACCATGATGCCGTGCTTGACGCCGTGATAGGCGGCGAATTCTTCTTCGAACGCCTTGACCTGGGGACCCATGGTATAAAAGCCGGAATCGATGACGGCCTTGGCGGCTTCGGCTTCTTCAGGTCCCCAGGACGGAGCGGCGAGCTCAAAAAACATGGAGTTTCCCAATGCTTGAAATTTCCCGATTCTCGAACAAGTCCGCAGAATCGGGCGGCATACTAACTCAGACGGCTCAGGACGGAAAGTCCT
Organism: uncultured Magnetospirillum sp.; assembly: GCF_903853455.1. GTDB lineage: Bacteria > Pseudomonadota > Alphaproteobacteria > Rhodospirillales > Magnetospirillaceae > Phaeospirillum. The sequence continues at coordinate 10,251 of NZ_CAINTR010000181.1, read as the reverse complement.
CTAATTGCTGATGCGCAACGCGGCGGCAGCCGTCACAGACCATGGCATCAAGCCATGGCCTGAGACGTCCCGCCTAGGCCAAGCCTGCATCCCGCATAGAGATGATGGGGCTCCGGTTCGGCCAAAAAATATTGATTTCCGGATCGTCCCACATCACCGTGAACTGCTTGGCACGATCATAGGTGGACGTCTGTTTGTAATGGAATATAGCCGTGTCACTCATGACCAGATGGCCGTTGCCAAACTTGGGGGGGACCAGCACCTGCAGTCGGTTCTTGTCCGACAGAGTAAAGGACTCCCACTGCTTGTATTGGGGCGATGCCGGATCCATGTTGACCACGACGAAATAGAACTTCCCGTACAGGCATGAAATCAGCTTGCTGGTTGAATCATCCCCATGGATGCCCCGCAAAACATTACGCAACGACACCGAGATGTCATCTTGAATAAAAGACCCGGTAACGCCAGCCTCACGATAGAGGGTTTCGTTATAGATCTCCACATACTCACCGCGGAAATCCTCGAAATTAGTTGGGGGCTCAATGACGAGCACGCCGTCCAGCTTTCCCTTACGCACTTTCATCGAGGTCATGACTATCTCCTTGATCTTTCTGATCGCTACAAGGGATTTGTCCATCCCTTGTGGCGATCATACCAGTCACGGTGCGCGCTCAGCAACAGGGGCCATAGTTCCTTAGGAACGAGTTCGGTTAAGGGAGACAAGCAGTCCACATGGCTGTGAAACAATGCATCACGCATGCTGCGCGAATTCTGGTGACGCCGGTATAGGAACAGAATTTCCGGCAACACTTCCAGCCGATAGCCCCGTACAACGGCCAGCATCAAGAAGCGGAAGTCTTCGAAGGATGACAGGGGGGATCCCTGAAAGCCGCCGAGAGCCTCGAACATGCTGCGCTTGTAAAGCGCGTTGCAATCCCCCAGGCAATTGACCATGGCAACGAGGGACAGCGAAGCGCCGACCGGTGTCCAGTCCACGCCGCACAGCGGATGGTCAGGATCGAGACTGGACAATTCAGCAACGGCATCCGGCCCCATATCCGTCTCGGGATGGTGGCCGGGGATGCAGGTGATGATATCCGCTCCAGAAGCCGCCGCCGCGACGGCAAAGCGCTCGATCTCATGACCAAGAGCGATGTTGTCGTCGTCCATGAACAGAAGGTAGCTTCCTCGCGCCACCCTGGCTGCCGCGTTCCGGGCTGCTGATACGCCAGCATTGCTCTGCCGGATGATCGTCCAGTCCCGCATCTGGAAAAGGTCGCTCAGTCCGGCCAAGCATGTGGCAACTTCGGGATCGGTGCTGCCGTCATCAACCAGAATCACCTCGAAATGAGGATAAGTCTGACGAACTAGAGATGCCACCGCCTGTTCCAGCAGGGCAGGCCGGTTATGGGTCGGCAAGCAGACCGAAATGAAAGGCATCTCCGCCGACGGGCAGACAAGCCGGTTACAGTCTAGGACCCGGTCCAAGGGAAAACCCGGTCCGGTCAGAACCGTTCGCGGTAACTCCCATCCCGCTCGGACGCACCACGTGCTGAACTCCTCCCTCCCGCTGATCAGGACGTCGGCCCGACGAACCGTTTGGCGCTCAAGGAAGTCCAACTCGATATCGGTGCGGCCATGGGGAAACCGATGGGCCGCTTCCAAGGAGTAAGCGTGACTGGCCTCGGCCACCACAGCGAGGATGGTATCTTTAAAGGCGAGCCCCAGATCCTTGGCGACAACGCTGTAATAACCGACGCCGAATACGCCGACGAACACCACGAGGTCAAAGCTCTGCCGCGCCAGCCAATGGTAGACGCATAGCGAAATCAAAGGGGTAAAGTCGTGCCGGGGGACGTACAGATCGCGCAGACGGGTGGTTGCCATCTTCGCGGGGACGATGCCGGTGGTAAGGGCCAGATCAAGTAGGCAAGCATCATCTCCCGCGCTTGCCAACCCAGACCATAGATGAGTGTCCGTCCCCGAGGAATCGGCAACCACGCAAATCCGCGCCGGCCACTTCGATGGACGGATGGGCAGGGCGCGTTCAGGGGAAACGGGGGCCTCGGATCGCGGATAAGGGAGTTGAGAAAACATTGACGATGACTCCCGCCTCTCCCGACATCACGCGGGCGAGAATATCTGAGGCGGCAAAAGCCCTCGCCATACGGCAAAGAGGACTGCGCTCACCCCCACGAGATCTTCGTATCCGTTTGCCAGAGCCGACTCGCGAAACTCAGCCCAGGTCAGGGCTACAACCTCAATCCCCGCCTCGGGCTTGGACAATGGCTCGACCCCCTCGGCAAGAAAAAGGTGAAGATTGCTCTCATCTCGCTGCAAAGCAAAGCCGCCCAGCCCCAGTGGGGTAAATGTGCCGCCACCATAGCCGGTCTCTTCCAGCAGTTCACGCCTAGCGGCCTGCTCCGGCCGTTCGTCGGCGTCCATGCCACCTGCGGGCAATTCGGTGGTAACGCGGTTCCGTGCCAGACGCCATTGGCGAACGACCAGGACTCTGCCGTCTTGGGTGATCGGCAGCACCATCACCGAATCGGGAGAGCGGAAGGTATAATAGGCATCGTCCCCCTTCCCACCGGTGGACTTGATCTCAAACCACGGCGTGGAAAACACAGTGCGCGAGCCGGCCATCAGCCAAGTATCCTTTTCCATGGTTCCAGCCAGCGTACTGGGAAATGACCGTTAAGTTTATTTTTACCGCTGCCCAGGTACGGTACTCAGCAGCGTCCTGCGGTTCAATATCGATTTTGCAGGGCTCCGATTGTGCCATATATAAAGAAAAATGAAGTGGCCGGGACAGTACTCCGGCTTCAAAAAGCATCGGCAGTATAAAGCTCGTAAACGCCCTAAATATTCGCTACCTTTATGTGGCCAACGAGAATCTTAACATGGGTAGGGCAATGACTCGCGCACTGATCACTGGTATAACGGGCATGGTCGGATCGCATCTTGCTGACTATCTCCTTGAGAACACCGATTGGGAGGTTCATGGCCAATGCCGTTGGCGGAGCGCCCTGGACAACATCCGCCACCTTATTCCTCGAATAAACTCCAAAGATCGCACTTTTCTTCATTATGCTGATCTTGCCGACTACTCGTCATTATCAGCAATGGTCAGGACTGTTCGGCCAAACTACGTCTTTCATCTTGCCGCCCAGAGCTACCCGACCACCAGTTTCACATCGCCCATATACACTCTTGAGACCAATATTTTGGGAACAGCTCGCCTTTTGGAGGCGCTGCGGCAAGATGTTCCCGAGCTTAATCCGCTTATTCATGTCTGTGCCTCGTCGGAAGTCTTTGGCCGGGTTCACCGCGACAAGCTGCCCATTAACGAGGAATGCACGTTCCACCCCTCCTCACCATATGCCATTTCTAAGGTTGGGACCGATCTGATCGGGCGTTTTTACGCCGAAGCCTATGGCATGACGGTGATGACCACCCGCATGTTCACCCATACCGGCCCGCGTCGGGGTGATGTTTTCTCTGAGTCCAGTTTTGCCAAACAGATCGCCATGATCGAAGCAGGATTGCAGGCGCCGGAACTGAAGACCGGAAATTTGAACTCCCTTCGCACCTGGGCCGATGTGCGCGACGCTGTCCGCGCCTATCATCTGCTCCTGACCGAATCTCCGATTCCGGGTGAGTACTACAATATAGGGGGCAGCTTCTCTTGTTCGGTCCGCGATATGCTGGACCACCTCCTGTCCTTGTCGACCAGGAAAGACATCCGGGTCATCACCGACCCCGAACGGCTGCGTCCGCTGGATGCCGATCTTCAGGTTCCCGACACCACCAAATTCTGCAACCACACCGGCTGGAAGCCCAGAATACCGTTCGAGCAGACCATGAGCGACCTCCTCGAATATTGGCGGGACAGAGTTCGTCAGGGGCTGATCTACCCCAACCGGTGAGCTGGGAAATAGCGCATGTTCATCGACGGCAAGACCATCTTTCTCGCAGGAGGCGCCGGTCTCGTCGGGAGCGGTGCGGTCCGGGCACTTCTGGCGGCCTCGGCCAGCGTCAGGCTGCGGGTCAGTTACCGCACCCAGTGCGGCGCTTTCATCGAAGACCCTCGGGTCGACTACCTCCAGGCAGATCTGACCGATGCGACGGACTGCCGACGCATGGCCCGAGGATGCGATGGCGCCGTCATGGCCGCGGCTTTCACCGCCGGTGCCGGTTCCAGCCAGGATGAACCCTGGCGTCAGGTCACCGACAATGTGGTCATGGATGCGCGGATGCTGGAGGCGTTTCACGAGGAGGGCGTCCAGCGGGTCGTCTATGTCAGCACCGCCAGCGCCTATCAGGACTTCCATGGCTTTATCCGCGAAGACCAGATGGCCTGGGACCAGGACCCTCCCGCCGCCTATTACGGTGTCGGCTGGGCCAAGCGCTACGGCGAGAAAGCTTGCCAGTTCTGGCACCAGAGCACCGGAATGCAAGTGCTGATCGCCCGATTGGCCAATGTCTTCGGTCCCTTTGCCAAGTTCGATCCAAAACAATCGCACGTTATTGCCGCTATCATCCGTAAAGCCGTCGACCGGATGGACCCATTCGTGGTCTGGGGCAGCCCCCAGGTGGTCCGCGATGTGCTATACGCTGACGATTTCGGGCGTGCTGCGGTCGCCATGCTCAATGCCACCGATAGAGTCTTCGATGTTTTTAACATCGGCTCCGGTCGCGCGACCACCGTAGGCGAGATGGTCAATTGGTCGCTGCGCCACGCCGACCATCAGCCATCACGGCTGTCGTTCGGCGCGTCCGGTCCGACCACCATACCCTTCCGCGCTCTAGATTGCGGCAAGGCTAAAGATATGCTCGAATGGAGCCCAAGCGTAGATGTCGAAGACGGAATCCGCCGAACAGTCGCCTGGTGGCGAGCCAACAAAGAGACATGGACACGATGAAGACCGAGAAACACGACGCCATCGTTCTATCGAGCCAAAGCGAGAAAGAGACGCAAAAGGCGTTCTTTCACGCATTTCAGAATGCGCCTCTCCCCGATGATGAAATGATTGCCAACCTTGGTTTATTCCTGACATCCAAGACGCTTTCGCGCATTCTATTTTTTCACGCGCTTTACAAGAAAATCCTGAACACCCACGGGGTCGTCATGGAGTTCGGCGTGCGCTGGGGGCAGTCCCTGGCTCTGCTGTCGGCCCTGCGCGGCATTTTCGAGCCGTTCAACCGACACCGCAAGATCATTGGCTTCGACACCTTCCAGGGTTTCAAGGGCATGGCCAGCGAGGATGGCGACCGTTGCAAATGCGTGGACGGTTCATTCTCGGTCTCCGAGAACTATCAGCAGTATCTTGAGACTCTGATCGGCCTTCACGATGCGACGAACCCCATCGCCCACCTCAAGAAATTTGAGTTGGTGCAAGGCGATGCCTGCGAGACGGTGCCGGCCTATCTGAAGGCGCATCCCGAGACGGTGATTTCGCTCGCCATATTCGACTTCGATATTTACAAGCCCACCAAGGTGGCCCTGGAGGCGATCAAGCCCCATCTGATGAAGGGCTCTGTCCTGGTGTTCGACGAATTGTGCGATGACCTCTTCCCCGGCGAGACCATCGCCGTGCGTGAAGTTTTCGGACTCCGAAACCTGCGCGTCGAACGGATGCCCATGACGGCGCGCATCAGCTACGCGGTGCTGGATTGATGGACGCCACCTGCAAGCGCATTCGCGCCGGAATCCTCAATGTCTCCTATAAAAGCGGCCATGGCCATATCCCGACCTGTTTCTCAGTCGTGGAGTGTATCCATGCCGTCTATGAGGTGATCCGCTTTAACCCCAAGCAGCCAGACTGGCCCGAACGTGATCGCTTTGTGCTGAGCAAGGGGCACGCAGCCCTGGGCTACTACACGATCCTGGCCGAACACGGTTTTTTCGACGTGGCCGAGGTGTCCAGCTTCGGCGCCTATGGCTCCCGCTTCGGCGGTCATGCCGATCGCACCAAGGTGCCCGGCATCGAAGCCTCGACCGGGTCTCTGGGGCACGGCATCGGCATCGCCGTCGGCATGGCCCTGGGTGAACGGATCAATGGCCGCGCCACCAAAGTCTTCACCCTGATCGGTGACGGCGAATCCAATGAAGGTTCGGTGTGGGAGGCGGTCCAGGTGGCTGCGGGCCTGAATTTGAACAACCTCACGATCATCTACGACCACAACAAGTCGCAAGGGCGCTGTCTCCCGATCAGCAATCCGGCCGAGCGGTTCCGCTCGTTCGGCTGCGAGGTGGTGGAAGTGGCTGGGCACGATCTGGACGCGCTGAAAGCGGAGTTCGCCCGCCCTGCCACCGCCCTGCGCGTGGTTATCGCCGATACGGTCAAGGGCTATGGCTGCAAGACCCTCGTCGAAAACGTCAACGAATGGCACCGGAAGTCTCCCGATGCGGAGCAACTGGCCCAGCTGCTGGAGGAACTCCATGCGCCGGCAATTTAAGGATACCATCATCGCCCTGGCCGATGCGGACCCCCGCGTCGCGGTCATCCTGGGCGATGTCGCCGTGTTCATGTTCCAGGAGTTTCAGCGCCGCAATCCCGGCCGTTTCTACAATATGGGTATCTGTGAAAATACGCTGATCAGCGCGGCCGCTGGCCTGGCCTCCACCGGCCTGCTGCCTTTCGTCCACACCATTGCCCCTTTTCTGACCGAGCGGTGCCTGGAGCAGATCAAGCTGGATTGCAGCTATAATCGCTTCCCGGTCAATATCGTCACCTGCGGCGCGTCATTCGACTATGCGTGGGATGGCCCTACCCACCACAGCTATACCGACCTTGCCATGTTGCGGCTGCTGCCGGACATGGAAGTGATTCAGCCCGGGTCCCGTCGTGAGGCTGACGCACTCGTCCGCAAGACCTATGACAGCGGTAATCCCACCTATATCCGCCTGTCCGATCACCCCCATGACGTGGAAACCAACCTGGAGTTCGGCAAGGGGACGGTTCTGCGCCATAGCCCCACCGCCGAAGTGACGGTCATGACCGCTGGCCCCATCCTGGCCAATGTCTTGCCTGCCTGCGAGGAGCTGGACGTCAATCTGGTCTATTTCCATACCCTGAAGCCCATCGACCGCGAGATGGTGGAGCGCTTCCGTCACTCCCGCATCCTGGTGGTGCACGACGCCTTTGGATTGCGCGAAGCGATCAACGAGGTTCCCGGACTGCGCTCGTGGTACCACGGGATACCCGACCATTACTGCACCAGTTATGGCACGGTGCACGATATCCGGACCCTCATCGGACTCGACGCTCCCGGCATCCGTAAGGCGATCACGGCCTTGCAAGAAACCGCTGCGGAATGACGGACACGCCGGGTGCCCACCCGTTCTTCCATGGCCGCCGGTGTCTGGTCGCGGGGGGAACTGGATTTGTGGGCACTCATTTCGTTCAGGCTCTGCTGGCGGCGGGCGCCCAGGTCAGGGTGCCCCTCCACCTGCGCCCGCCGGTTATCCAGGACAGCCGGGTCGAGTGGGTTTCGGCGGATTTGACCCAGCGCGAGGACTGTCTGCGGGTCATGGATGGCATCGAAATGGTTGTACACGCGGCCGGTTCGGTGGGAGCCGCTGGAGTAGAACCGCAAGATGCTTTGCTTGGCATCGGCACCGGCCTTACCCTGACATCCAATCTTTTATGGGCGGCCTGGACCAAAGGTGTCGGGCGGGTGCTGGTGTTTAGCAGCAGTACCGGCTATCCCGTTACCGACCATCCCGTGACGGAGGGCGAGTTCTGGAGCGGTTTGCCGCACCCCGCTTATCACGGTTACGGCTGGATGCGCCGCTATGTGGAACGCTTGGCGGAGTACACCGCCGAGCGTTCGGGTATGCACATGACCATCGTCCGGCCCGGCGCCATCTATGGCCGCTATGACAACTTCTCGCCGACGACCGGGCATGTGATGGCCGGATTGATTCTGAGGGCGCTGGAACGGGGAAACCCATTCACGGTCTGGGGAACGGGCGATGAGGAGCGTGACTTTCTCCACGTTTCGGACTTCGTCCGAGGCTGTCTGATCGCCGTGGAAAAGGGCGATAGCTGCGATCCGATCAACATTGCCAGCGGGGAAAGCACCACCGTGCGCCAATTGGTCGAAATGGTCCTGGATGCTTGTGATTATAGGCAGGCGGCCATTATCTTCGACCCAACCCGCCCCACGGCCATTCCCAAGCGGCTGATTGATACCGGCAAGGCCCGGCGGCTTGGCTTCGTCCCATGCGTTACCTTGACAGACGGATTGGCTGATACGGTCCGCTGGCTTCGGGAGACACACTGATGCCCCCTCCTTTCCTGCCCCACTGGCGTATTCTGGACCGTCGGGAGTTGTTCCGGACTCCGCGCATCGCTATCTTCTCCGAAACGGTGGAGCTACCCGACGGGCGGATCGTCGACGATTACGACCAGTTTGAAATGGAGAGTTTCGCCCTCATCCTGGCCCAAACGGCGGATGGCGAGGTGATCTGCGAGCGACAGTACAAACACGGATTGAGGCAGGTCACCCTGACCCTGCCGGGTGGCCATATCGAGGCTGGCGAAGACCCTCTGGTCGCCGCCAAGCGTGAGTTGCTGGAGGAAACCGGCTATGACTGCCCGGATTGGACCGAGATCGGAACCTTCCGCACCCACTGCAACCAGGGCGGCGCTACGGTTCACTATTTCCACGCCACCGGGGCGGTCAAGGTTCAGCCCGAGGCCTCTGGAGACCTGGAGGAGATTGTCATCGAATTGCAGCCAGTGCTCCAATTGCTGGACTCCATCCGCCGGGGTGAGTTTCTGGTCATTGCCGATCTGGCCATCGTGATGATGGCGCTGTTGTCCTCGTCATTGAAGGAGGTGGCGTTGACCGTCACGGGGAAATGACGCGTGCTTTCTCCGCCGCCTTTTGTTTCAAAGCCGTATCGCGACATGATTCGGACATCTCGGCGTATCTGATAGAGGGGCTACAGACATGACGTTGCCGCCGTACGATTACACGGTTGAAGATTTCATGGCCGCCTTTGGTGCGGCTCCCTCCGCTCGGGAGGTCATTGCCGCCGAGGCAAGCAAGTATGATTTCCACTATACGAGACTGGACCAGCCAGACCGTGATGCGGTCATCTTGGATATCTTGCGGCGCTTGGATGGCTTTACCCAGGTGGGGCCTGAACGCCACGCCATTTGGGAAAATGCGTGGTCCGACGTGGCGCAACGCTACAGAGACAGTCACGAGGACCTCGCTGCGTTAGACCCGCCATTCATGGGAGCTACGCCGGTTTTACGGATCGGAGGGGACTACGCCCGTCCCATGGTCGCCGCCTTCGAAACCCATTGGTTCCGAGTTCTTCGCAAGTGGCTGCTGTCCACTTATCTGGTCGGCGCCGATCGGGTCTGCGAGTTTGGCTGCGGCAGCGGCTTCAATCTGGTGACCCTGGCGCAGATGGCGCCCCAGACGGAATTGATAGGGCTGGACTGGTCCCCGACGGTGGTCGACCTCATGAACCAGATCGGTCGCCGTCACGGGTTCAAGCTGAGTGGCCGAAGATTCGACTTCTTCAATCCTGATCCTGACTTCGTCTTTGGTGGCCAGGGCGATGTGGCCATGACCTTCTGTGCCCTGGAGCAGACCGGGGAGCGATACGACGCCTATGTCGAATGGATCATGGAAAGGAAGCCAGCCCTGGTCGTCAGCATGGAGCCGGCTCTGGAGCTTTACGACCCGTCCTCATTGGTGGACGACATGGCCATCCGCTACCACACTGGCCGCAAATACCTGAACGGCTACTATACCCGGATTTCCGAGTTGGCGGCTGCGGGGAAGGCTGAAATTCTGGTAAAGCGGCGACTTGGCTTCGGCAGTCTGTACCACGAGGGCTATTCGTTGCTGATCTGGCGCCCGGCCTCCAAGTGAAACGCTGCCCCTGAGAATTCGGACATGACATCAATTGTCGCCGACGAAGGAGAAGTCGTAGTCGAAGGGCGCGTAGACCTCCCGCAAGTTTAATACCTTGAGGCAACGCCGGAACTCTTCCCGCTCGAAGTCTGACCACTGCTCGAACTGATCTCGGGCCATTGGGGGGCGGACACGCTCCATCTTAAAGCTCCCACGCCGCCCAGACCCCAGGGTTGTTCAGTTCTCCTCATGCTGCCCTGTAGCCCATCGCGTGAAGCGGGTTCAGGGCATTGATGTAGAGTTCCCGGCTGATGTTGACGGTGCCGTTGGCCCGCATGATGTTGATGGCGAAGGATCGGAACCGGG
>NZ_CAINTR010000180.1 GCF_903853455.1 uncultured Magnetospirillum sp. | reverse complement strand
GTCGCTGCACTTCCTTATTGCTGAGCAATGCTTGCTTGTGATAGCGGTATAGGTGCTACTCGACGGTGTCTCATACCGGTCATCCTAATTGTCGCTGACCGGCCACCGTAATTGTCGCGCGCCAGGTCATCCGCGGCATCTATTCCGCCGTCAAACAGGTTTTCCACACCGTTCTGGCCCAGAAGGCCGACGCCTTTCGCGAGGTGGTGCTGGTGGAATATCCGAGGGCAGGGGCCTGGACGCTGGGCTTCATTACCGGGACCACGGTGGGAGAGATCAAGGAGTGCTTCGACCAGGAGATGGTCAATGTCTTCGTGCCGACCACTCCCAATCCGACCTCCGGATTTCTGCTGTTCGTTCCGCGCGCCGATCTGCGCGTTCTCGCCATGAGCGTCGAGGACGGGATCAAGATGGTGGTATCGACCGGCATCTTGACGCCCCAGGCGCCAGCGTCTCTAAAATGAATGGTGATCGGGGGGAGTTTGCAAGACCCGGATATAGGATACATCGACTTGTCGCATAATGTATATTATGGCGACAAAGCTATGTCCTTATAAAGCCTCGAGAATAAGTCCGTCATGGGCCGGAACGACACCCGGCGGCAGCGTCGCGCACAGCTTGGCGTAATCGAGCCGCGGCCCCATGTGAGTCAAGACCGCGTGGCGCGGCTTGACGCGGTCGATCCATTCCAGCGCCTTGGCCACATGGGCATGGGTGGCGTGCGGATAATCCACCAGACAGCCGATGATCCAGACCTCGACGCCGTCCAGCGCGGCAAAGGCTTCCTCCGGCATTTCGACCACGTCGGTGCTGTAGGCAATCGGGCCGAAACGCAGCCCAAGCGTCCGGGAATAACCGTGGTCTTGGTCAAACGGCACCACGTCGATGCCGCCGATTGAAAACGGTCCGGTAATCTCGTGGGCAGTCAGCAACGGCCGATAGATGAATTCGCCCATCTCTTCCAACGGCTCGAAGGCATAGGGAAAGCGCTCCCTGGCGGTGTCCAGCACCGTCGCTGTACTCCAAACCGGCAGCCATTGCCGCGTCACCCGGTTGATTTCACGCAGATCGTCGATGCCGTGCAGGTGATCGGCGTGGTCATGGGTATAGATGACTCCGTCCACCCGGCGGATATCCGCATCCAGCAACTGCTCCCGCAGGTCAGGCGAGGAATCCACCAGAATCCGGGTATCGCCATCCTCCACCAGGATCGAGGCCCGTCGGCGCCGGTTGCGCGGATTGGCCGGATCGCAGCTTCCCCACCCCATGGAGATACCCGGCACCCCGGAGGCGCCGCCGCATCCCAGGATGGTCACCCGCATGGCTGCGACACCTTGGCGAACAGCCGCAGGAAATTGGCGGTGCTGGCCCGCTCCAGATCGGCGAACGGAACGCCTTTGACCTCCGCCAGTTTGGCGGCGGTATGGGCGACATAGGCCGGTTCGTTGCGTTTGCCGCGAAACGGCACCGGCGCCAGATACGGCGCATCGGTTTCCACCAGCAGCCGGTCCAGCGGTACCGCTCTCAAGGTCTCGCGCAAGGCCTCGGCGGTCTTGAAGGTCATGATCCCGGAGGCCGACACATAAAGGCCTAATTCAACAGCCTTTTCAGCGAATTGCGGTCCTGAGCTGAAGCAGTGGATAAGCCCGGTGAAAGCCCCCTTCCCCATCTCCTCGGCCAAAATGGCGGCGGTGTCGTCGTCGGCGTCGCGGGTGTGGACGATCACCGGCAGACCGGCGCGGCGAGCGGCTTCGATATGGATCCGGAAAGAGGCCCGCTGGCGATCACGCGGGCTCTTGTCGTAGAAATAGTCGAGGCCGGTCTCGCCGAACGCCACCACCTTGGGATGGCTGGCAAGCTCCAGCAAGTGCTCCACCGTGGCCGACGGCTCGGTCCCCGCCTCGTGGGGATGAATGCCGACGCTGCAATAGACGTTGGCGAAGCGCTCCGCCACCCGCACCACCTGCGCGTGGCGGGTGATGTGGGTGCCGATGGTGAGCAACAGGCCGACGCCCGCCTGTCCGGCCCGGCTCACCACCCCGTCGAGGTCGTCGGCAAAGTCGGGAAAATCCAGATGGCAATGGCTATCGACCAGCATGTCAGCCCGCGACCTCTTCCACGAAACGAGGAAACACCCCCTGGGGCGCCGGCAAAACCGTCCCGGACCGGAGTCCGTGAGCGGCACCGAAGCTTTCGAAGCCGCGCTCGGCCTCGGGGATGCCCAGTTGATCCAGGATCCTGCCCGAGGATGTGGGCATGAACGGCTGGGTCAGCAAGGCCAGCGACCGGATGGTTTCGGCCAGTGTCCACAGCACCGTGCCCATGCGGGGCGGATCGGTCTTCTTCAGCGTCCACGGTCCTTGCCGGTCCACATAGCCGTTGGCGGCCCGGATCACCACCCAGATCGCCTCCAGCGCCTCGTGGTAGAGCTGCCGGTCCATGGCGGTCCGCACCTTGTCCAGCAGGCCGTGGGCGGCGTCCAGCATCTCGCGGTCCTCGTCGGTGGCGGGACCATGCTCAGGCACCTGCCCGCCGCAATTCTTGCCGATCATGGACAGGACGCGCTGGACCAGATTGCCGTAATCGTTGGCCAGCTCGCTGTTCATCCGCCCCATCATGGCGCGATGGCTGAAATCGCCGTCATTGCCGAACGGCACTTCGCGCAGCAGGAAATAACGCACCTGATCAAGGCCGTAGGTCTCGATCAGTGACAGCGGATCGATGACGTTGCCCACCGACTTGGAGATCTTCTGGCCCTCGTTGGTCCACCAGCCATGGGCGAACACCCGCTTGGGCGGCGGCAGGTCGGCGGCCATCAGGAAAGCCGGCCAGAACACCGCGTGAAAGCGGACGATATCCTTGCCCACCATGTGCAGCACATTGGGCCAATAACGGGCAAAATCGCCGGATGTGTCGGGATAGCCGACGGCGGTGATGTAGTTGGTCAGCGCATCCAGCCAGACATACATGATATGGGCTTCGTCGCCGGGAACCGGAATGCCCCATTTGAAGCTGGTGCGCGACACCGACAGATCCTGGAGGCCACCCTTGACGAAGCTGATGACCTCGTTGCGCCGCGCTTGCGGCCCGACGCAATCGAGATTGTCCTCGTACCACTTCAGCAGCCGGTCCTGCCAGGCTGACAGGCGGAAGAAGTAGCTGGGCTCCTTGACCCACTCCACCGGAGCGCCGGTGGGGGCCAGCTTGGTGCCGCCGGGACCGGCGACCAACTCGTCCTCGGCATAGAACGCCTCGTCGCGCACCGAGTACCAGCCCTCATAGGCGCCGAGATAGATCTCGCCCTTGTCGACCAAGGCCGTCCACAGCGCCTGACAGGCGGCCAGATGGCGGGGTTCGGTGGTGCGGATGAAGTCGTCGTTGGAGCAGTTGAGAATGCGCGCCAGCTCGCGGAAATTGGCGGAGTTCATGTCGGCCAGGGCCAGCGGCGCCATGCCGGCGGTCTCGGCCGACTTCTCGACCTTTTGGCCGTGCTCGTCGGTTCCGGTGAGGAACTTGACGTCGAAGCCGTCGAGGCGCTTGAAGCGAGCCAGCACATCGCAGGCCAGGGTGGTGTAGGCGTGGCCGATATGGGGCTTGTCGTTGACGTAGTAGATCGGCGTGGTGACGTAGAAAGTCTCGGCCCCGCTCATCGGCGTGCTCCTTGTTGATTATTTGCGGGCCAGCCGCTCCACCGACAGGAAGGCGCCAAGCACCGCCTGTTTGCGGTCGAGATGGACGGCTTCCGTGCGGGCGAACAGGGTGCTGATCTTTTCCCACACCTCCAGCCAATGTTCAAGGCTGGCCGCCGCCAGCAGACGGCCGATCAGGGCCGCCTCGCCCGGCACCACCTCGGTCATCCCCCTGCCCTGGCGGCCGCCGGCCCGCACCAGCCGCGCCAGCCACCATACCAGCAGTTCCGTGACGGTGTGGAAGGCGCCGTCATTCTCCGGTCGCGCCACCCGGTCGCCGAAGGCATGCAGCGCCGGAATGTCCAGCCTAGGCAGCCCGTTCAGCAGATTCAGCACGTCGCGATAGAGGTCGAGCCCGCCCTCGTCGGCCAGGGCCAGCGCCTTGCCGATGGAGCCTTCCGCCAGTTTGGCCAGGGCGGCAATGTCGGCCGCCGCCAGTTCGGGGCGATGATGGGCCAGCAGTTCGGCCACCGTCGCCTCCGGCAAGGGTTGCAGCATCAGGCGACGGCAGCGCGAGCGAATGGTCGGCAGCAACTGTCCCGGCGAGTGGGAAACCAGCAGCAACAAGGCGTTACGCGGCGGTTCCTCAAGGATCTTGAGAACCGCGTTGGCGGCGTTGCGGTTCATCTCGTCGGCGGAATCGATGATGACGACGCGCCAGCCGCCCTCCGCCGGGGTCAGCGACATGAAGCCGCCGATGCCGCGCACGTCCTCGACCACGATCTCGGTCCGCAGTTTGGTCTTCTTGTCGTCGGACCAGCCGCGCTCCACCGCCTCCAGATCGGCATGACCCTGGGAGGAGACCCGGCGGAACACCGGATGATCGGGGCGAATCTCCAGGCTTTCGGGAGCGCCACCGAACAGCCCCCCGCCCTCGCCGCCCCCCGCCAGCACGAAGCGGGCGAAGCGGTAGGCGAGCGTCGCCTTGCCGATACCCTTGGGGCCGCAGATCAGCCAGGCATGGGCCAGACGCCCGGAATTCCACGCCTCCAGCAGCGCCGCTTCCGCCGCGGCATGGCCGAACAACTGGGCATTGTCGCGGGGATGGGGGATGTCGGTCATGGCACCGGCAGCCGAGCCCGAACCGTCGCCATGATATCGGCATAAACCTGGTCGGGCGTTTGGGTGGCGTCGATCACCGCGCAGCGCAGGGGATTGCTGGCGGCGATGCCGAGAAAGCCCTGGCGCAGGCGTTGGTGAAAACCCAGGCCCATGCGCTCGTAGCGATCCTCGGCTCCACCACGGCTGCCGGCACGTTCCAACCCCTTCTCCACCGGCAAATCGAGTACCAGGGTGAGGTCGGGGCTGAAATGGCCGACGGCGACCCGGTAGAGATTGGCGATCACCTCGGGATCGAGGCCGTGACCGAAGCCTTGATAGGCCAAGGTCGAATCGGCGAAGCGATCACTGATCACCCAGGCGCCACGCTCCAGCGCCGGCCACACCGTCTTGACCAGATGATCGCGGCGGGCGGCGAAATGCAGCAGCGCCTCGGTGACGCCGTCCCAGCGCTCCACCTCGCCCGATACTAACAGGGCGCGGATGGCCTCGGCCCCCGGCGATCCTCCCGGCTCGCGGGTGGTGACCACCATCAGCCCCGCCTCCCGCAGGCCATCGGCCAACAAACGCAGTTGGGTCGACTTGCCGGCCCCCTCGCCGCCTTCGAAGGTGATGAACCGGCCGCGTGGGGGCTGTGGCGTCATTCCGTTACTTCTTCTGCCCCCAGATGATGCGCCGGAGCGCCGCCGAGATGCGGCCGCTGAAGCCCAGCTTCGCCACGTCGGCGGTGGCGACCAGCGGCAACTCGATGGCGGTCATGCCGGGAGCTGTGACGACGATCTTGCCCAGTTCGGTTCCCGCCTTGATGGGGGCCGGCAGCGGACCGGTGAAGACGGTGGTGACCTTCATCTCCTGGCGCGCCCGGCGCGGCAGGGTCACTTCCAGATCGCCCTTGGCGGCCAGCGGTACGGTTTCCGCCTCGCCCAGCCAGACCTCGGCATCGGGAATCACCACTTCGCCGGCCTTGAACAGCGGATAGGTCTCCCACTCGCGGAAGGCCCACTCGGCCAGACGCTGGGCCTCCTCGGCGCGCTCCTTCATGCTGGACATGCCGTTCAGCACCATGATGATGCGCCGGTTGCCGCGCTTGATGGAGGCGGTAAGGCCGTAACCAGCCGCCTCGGTATGGCCGGTCTTGAGCCCGTCGGCGCCGGGCGTGTTGTAGAGCAGCGGGTTGCGGTTGCCCTGCTTGATGTTGTTGAAGCTGAACTCCATCTGGCTGAACAGCTTGTAGTATTCCGGGAAGTCGCCGATCAGATGGCGGGCCAGCACCGACAGGTCCCGCGCCGTCATCACATGGCCGGGTTCCGGCCAGCCGCTGGCGTTGCGGAAGGTACTCTTGGTCAGGCCGATCTGACGGGCCTTGCGGGTTTCCTCCTCGGCGAAGGCCTCCTCGCTGCCGGAATAGGCCTCGGCCAACACCGAACAGGCGTCGTTGCCCGACTGGATGACCACGCCTTTCAGCAGATCGTCCACGGTGGCGGTGGAATTCACCGGCAGGAACATCAGCGAGCCTTCCGACTTGTAATGCTTCTTCCAGGCGGTTTCGCTCACCGGCAGGAGGTCGGTCGGCTTCCAGGCGCCGCTCTTGAGCTTGTCGAAGACCATGAAGACGGTCATCAGCTTGCTCATGGAGGACGGCACCATCAGCTCGTCCGCATTTTTTTCCATGAGGACGGAGCCGCTGGCGAAGTCGGTGATGATCGCCTGCTTGGCGGCGGTCTCGATGGACTGCGCCGCCGCCGGCTGGAGCAGGCCGAGACCGGCGAGGATCACGGCGAGGATCACGGGACGATGGAAAGACTGGGGCATCATCAGCGTCTTCGACCTATCAGTTGAAATGGGGGTCAGTCGACCACGACACGGGCGTCCCGCTCTCCGGCGGCGACGACGGCGTCAAGCACGCGATCAGCGTCCTCGACGGAGGCGAGCGGTCCCAGGCGGACCCGAAACACAGGCTTGCCCTGAACGTTGGCCTGCTGGACCTGGGCCTTGCCCACCGCGGACAGGCGGGCCTGAACCCGAAGGGCGTTGTCGTGGCGGGCGAACGAGCCGGCTTGGACATAGATGTTGGTGGCGTGCACCGGAACCGTCTTGACCTCCTGGGTCGCCAATTCGCGATCGACCGCATCCGCCGTCATGCCACGCTGCGGCTGGGTGGGAGCGGAGGATGCCAGTTCCGGCGTCGCCAGCTTGGAATGGGCGCCGGGAGGCGGCGGCAAGGTCTCGGCGACCACCGAACCACGCGGCGCCGCCTGGGCCACCTTGGGCTCGTTGCCGGTGGTGTCGGGCTTCAGCTTGCCGGCCAGGACGCGGCTTTCCTCGTTCAACACCTGCACCCGGACCTTGGCGGTGCCCTGGCCTTCCATCCCCAGCAACTGGGCCGAGCGGCGCGAAAGGTCGAGGATGCGCCCGTTGACGAACGGTCCGCGATCATTGATGCGCACGATGATGGAGCGGCCGTTCTCCAGATTGGTGATCCGGGCGACGCTGGGCATCTGCAAGGTCTTGTGGGCGGCGGTGACGGCGTTCTGGTCGAACACCTCGCCATTGGCGGTCAGCTTGGCGTGGAAGTTGGGGCCGTACCACGACGCGATGCCGGTTTCGTCGTAATTGAAGTCTTCCTGGGGATAGTACCAGACCCCGGCCACCTGATAGGCCTTGCCGATCTTGTAGTTGGACGAGGCCGACGCCGAGGGCGGCGGCGGCGGCTCTTCCCCGACCACCGACTTGGCGCCGTGGGCGAACAGGTTGATCTCGGCGCAGCCCGCCAGCATGGTGCCGGACAGCAGCAGCATGGCCATGCGCGAGCCCCGCAACGCTTTGCGCATCATCTAGTCGTCTCCATCGGCCAAACCCACCAGATATACAGTCTACTTGCCACCGATGCGGTCCGCAAGATGGCCCACGGCCAAAGCGAAGAAGGTGGAGCGGTTCCACTTCATGATGGTCCGGAAATTATCGTAGACCAGGAAAGCCGGTCCCGTCCCCGCCTCGGCCAGCACCACCGAGGCCTGGATGTCGCGGCTGGGCAGCGGCTTGCCGTCGGCGCTCCTGACCCCGAGCTTCCCCCACGCATGCATGGTCTTGCGCGTGTCCACGCCGATCAGCTTGGCGTCGAAGCCCTTGGGAAGCTTCACCGCGCGGCCCCAGGTCTGATTGTCCGCCCAGCCTTCGCTGGACAGGTAATTGGCCGCCGAGGCCAGGGCGTCGCCGCGATTGGTCCAGATGTTGCGCTTGCCGTCGCCGTCCCAGTCCACCGCGAATTTCAGGAAGGTGGAGGGCATGAACTGGCACTGGCCCATGGCGCCGGCCCAGGAGCCGATCATCGCTGCCGGAGTGATATGGCCCTGGTCGAGGATCGTCAGGGCGTTCATCAACTCGGTGCGGAAGTATTTTGAGCGGCGGCCGTCATAGGCCAGCGTCGCCAGCGACGACACCACCGACATGCCGCCGGTGTTCTTGCCGAAGCCGGTCTCGATCCCCCACAACGCCACCACGAAGCGCGGTTGGACGCCGTAGCGCTTCTCGATGGCGGTCAGCAGGGCGCGGTTTTCCGCCAGCTTGCGGCGCCCCTCGGCCACCCGGCTCGGCGAGACGATGCGGCCGAGATACTCGTCGAAACTGAGGGTGAATTCAGGCTGCTTGCGATCCAGTTCGATGACGCGGTCGATGTGCTGGACATCCGCCAAGGCGCTGTCCAGCGTTTCCGGGCGGATTCCCTTCTCCAGCGCCTCGCCCCTCACCGCGGCGAGGAAGGCGACGAAGCCCTCGTTGACCGGCGGCGACACGGTAACGGTGGGCGCGGCTGGGATCGGGGCCACGAAGGGCTCCTCGGCCGAGGCGGCACAGCCGGTCAGCGCCAGCGAGGCCACGGCGAGAAAGGCCATGGCGAGTCTGGCCGTCAGCCAAGATTTTGTCGCCCAGACCATGTGCTACACCCCAAATCTTGTATCCCCAGGCGCTAGTTGTGCCACATTCGCGCCCCCGCCTGCAATCACTGCCTCACGGCGCCGGCAGCAGAGCGTCGGTCCAGCCCAGCAAACGATAACTGATCAGCCCCACCGTCTCGTGCACGATGGTCCGCAATCCGCTCAACCCGGTCCCCGGACTGAAGCGCAGATCTGACCACTCCCATCCGTTCCGGCCGGTGGTGGTGTAGTCGGTGGGATAGGCGATCACCGGCCACCCCACCGCCCGGAAGCACCCCACCGCCCTCGGCATGTGGAAGGCCGAGGTGATCAGGAGCCAGGTCTCTCCCGGCTTCGGCGCCATGAGTTCCTTGGAGAACATGGCGTTCTCCCGCGTGTTGCGCGATTGATCCTCGAATACGATCTGGTCGGCGTCGAAGCCGATTTGCCTATAGAAATCCTTGACGTAGGTCGCTTCCTTGAACTGCTGCTCCAGCACCGAGCCGGAGCCGCCGGTGAAAATCAGCCGCGCCTCGGGATGACTGTGGGCCAGCGGGACCATCACGGTCATGCGCGTGCCTGCACTGTTGAGGGTCACTTGGCCGCGTGCCGCGCTGATCCCCGGATTGACGCCGCCGCCCAGGACGATGATGCCGTCCAGATGCTCGGGCAGGACTGGCGGCGGAAACCGGTTTTCCAGCGCGACCATGAACCAGCGTTCCAGCGGCAAAACCGCCGGTATGGCGACCAGCCCCAGGGTCACGGCCAGGATCCGCCGGCCGAGCCCCCTGCGGCGGCGCGACAGGGTCAGCACAAATCCGAAGACCATCACCAGATAGAACAGGGTGAGCGGTTCGGTGACCACACCCACCAGCTTGGACAAAACGAACATCCCCTCTCCGCCTCCCGCCGCCCACCAGTGTGGAGTGATGCCAGCAAGCGCCGCCGAAGTCACCGGGGATGTTCGCTGGTCGAAAGCTGTGCTAAGCCCTTGCGACCGTATCATGTCTTGGATGCCGGGATGGACTCCCTCCTCGCCGCCGCCGTCGCCCTCCACCGTCGCGGCCTCGTTCGCGAGGCCGAGGCTCAATATCGCCGGATCCTGGCGGATTCTCCCGACTGCGCCGAGGCCCACAACGCGCTGGGCATCGCCCTGCAACAGCAAGGCAAGCCGGACGGCGCCGTCGAGTGCTTCCGCCGGGCGGTGATGATCAAGCCCGACTATGCCGGAGCCCTCGGCAATCTCGGCGCCGCCCTGAAGACGCTGGGCCGAAGCGACCAAGCCATCGCGGCCCTGGAGCAGGCTCTCGGCCTTGAGCCCGACAATGCCGAGGCTCACTACAATCTGGCCTGCGTCTGGCAGGATGACGGCCAGTTCGAGCGGGCTGTCGCCGGCTATCATCGCGCCATCGCACTCAAGCCGACCCATTCCGGGGCCTACAACAATCTCGGCATCGCGCTGAAATCCCTGGGTCGGCTGGATGAATCCCTGATCGCCTACGGCCGCTCCCTCGCAGTGGCCCCCGACAACCCGGTGGTTCGCTACAACCATGCCCAAGCCTTGCTGGAAAACGGCGATTTCGAACAGGGCTGGGCCGAGCATGAGTGGCGCTTCGCCGCCGGCATCGCCCAGGCTCGCCACGCTCATCTGCCGCGTTGGCAGGGCCAGGCCCCGGCCGGCCGCACCATTCTGGTCTGGAGCGAGCAAGGTCTGGGGGATTCCATCCAGTTCTGCCGCTTCCTGCCCCATCTCAGCCGACGTGGCGCCCATGTGGTGTTCGAAGGGCAGCCACCGCTGGAACGGCTTTGTCGGAGTATTCCCGCCATCACCGTGATCGCCCGAGGCGAGCCCCTCCCCGCCTGCGATTTCCAGGTCCCGTTGATGAGCCTGCCGGGAATAATGGGCGATGTGCCGTGGGCCGGGGCCTATCTGCGCCCCATCGCTGCCGAGGCGACGGCATGGGGGGAGGCCTTGGGGCCGCATCTCCGCCCTCGTGTCGGGCTGGTCTGGGCCGGCAGCCCGACCCACAAGGACGACCGTAACCGCTCACTGCCGGTCGGACTGCTGCAATCCGCGACAGCCCTGGCGGGCGCCGATTTCTTCTCATTCCAGGTGGGACCGGCGGCGCGGAGCGATCTGGCCGGGGTGACCGACCTGTCGCCTCGTCTGGGGGATTTCGCCCATACCGCCGCCGCCCTTGGCCACATGGATCTGGTGATCGCGGTCGACACCGCCGTGCTCCACCTGGCTGGGGCCCTGGGCCGGCCGGCCTGGGCGCTGCTGCCCTTCGCGCCCGACTGGCGATGGCTGCGCCACCGCGACGACAGCCCGTGGTATCCGAGCCTGCGGTTGTTCCGTCAGGAACGGCGGCAGGACTGGGAGACGGTGATGGCCCGCGTGACCGGGCAACTGCGCGACGTCATCGAAGCCTGGACGGCCTCAGGCTGACTGTTCGGTGTAATCGGCCAGATGCTCCAGGGCGCTGGCCAGCAGGCGATGGTCGTTGGCTTCGAGAACCACGGCCAGCACGGCGGCGGCTTCCTCGCCGACCAGACATAGCAGTTTCAGCGCCGCCAGCACGCCGCTTTCGCCCAGCGCGTCGCTGGCGGGACGGAACAGCCGGTGGCGGCCCCCGCGAAACTCCTGCTCGAGAACATCGGTAAAGGCTTCGTCGGCCGGGCGCTTTCGCCGGATCTGGAAGGCCAGCGCGCGCAGCAGGCGGACTTTGTCGGCCGTGTCGAGACTATCGGTCCGGGCCATCACTCAGCCTCGCTTTCAAAGAGTCCGGCGATCTCGCCTTGCGTCAGAAGACGCCATTTTCCCGAGGCCAAGCCGCCCAGGCCGAGCCCGCCGACCGCCGACCGGTGCAACTGCTCCACATGATTGCCAATGGCGGCGAACATGCGTTTGATCTGGTGGTAGCGGCCCTCGACAATGGTGATCCGCGCCCTGCACGGCTCGACCGCTTCCAGTAGGGCGGGAGCCAGCGGCGTGGTTTCCGAGCGCAGCATCAAGGTGCCGCTGGCGAAGACCGCCGCTTCCTCGCCGGTCAGGGGCCGGGCCAGAGTGACCTCGTAGGTCTTGGGCACATGGCTGCGCGGCGCGGTGATCCGGTGCAGCAGCGCCCCGTCGTCGGTCATCAGCAGCAGTCCGGTGCTGTCGCGATCAAGCCGCCCCACCGGAGCCAACACCGGATTGCGGCGGCCGAAACGCTCGGGCAACAGTTCATAGACCACTCGCCCGGGATCGGAGGTCGAACAGGTGTAGCCGAACGGCTTGTGCAGCATCAGCACCATGCCGGGACCGGGGTCCAGCCCCTCGCCGTCCAACCGGATGAGTCTGTGGTCCAGCCGGGATTCGGCGGTCAGCGGCGTTCCGTCTTCCGAGGTCAGGCGGCCATCGCGGATCATGCCGCGGACCTCCTTCTGGCTGCCGTAGCCCAGATTGGCGACGAGGCGGACCAGTCTCATGGCGTTTCACCGGTCATGGCGGTTGCTGGACAGGTAGACCTTGAAGCCCTCGGCGACCCGGATCTGCTCGACACTCCGAAAACGCCGGCGCAATTCCGCTTCGTAGGGGAGGTTCTGGTTGGCGACCAGAAGAAATTTCCCCCGGCGGCGAATGGCTTTCCAGGCGCTGGTGATGAAGGCTTGGCCAATGGCCGGATCGGCGCGGCGGCCATCATGGAACGGCGGATTGCTGACGATCCAGTCATAGGGTGCGACCTCGGGCAGACCGGCGCAGACATCCTGCCAATGGTAGCTGACAAGCCCGGCGGATTGCGCCGCCAAGCTCTCCACATTGGTCTTGGCATCGGCCAGTGCCAGGGCTTCGCCCTCATAAAGATCGAGGCCGGTAATCGCCGGAAACCGTTCGAGCAGACGAATGCCGAGATAGCCCCAGCCGGCGCCGAGATCGGCCACCCGCCCCGCGATCCCTTCGGGGAAGCAATCCGCCAGGATACGCGATCCCGTATCCACATGGTCGGTGCTGAAGCATCCGGCGCGGGCGACGAATCCGCTGTCCCCTACCGCTTGCGGGCCGCCGGCCGCCAGCCATTCCGCCAAGGCGGCCGGCGGGGCGACGTCGCCCGGCGGCCGTCGTAGCCAGAAGGTACGGGCTTGATGCTTGGACAGTTGGCCCTCAAGACCGAAAGCGCGCTCCACTTCACGCTCGAGACTGCCGGCCCCCAGGGCATTGGCACCGCAGCACACCAGCAGCCCTCCCGGTTCCAGCAAGGACCAGGCCCGCGCGATATTGGCCCGGTTTTCGGCCTTGTGCTTGGTCAGCAGGCACAGCCCGGCTGGAAAGTCGCCGGTCAGACGGTCGACCGTCCGGAACCCGGCCTTCGACAGCCGGTCGGCGGCGGGCTTGAAGCTTTGCTCGCAGACCAGCCGGGGGCGCCACTCCTGGTCGAGGGCCTCGTCGGCTTCCGCCCGAATGAGAAAGCACCGCTCCGGCAGGGGCAGCAAGCCCTTCTCGAACGGCAGGATGAGGGCTTGGATGGGGGCTGATTGGCTCATGGCGGCTAGGATGTAGCATGGCGAGCCGGCAATACGCCACTGGCTGTGGACACAGAGCGCCATGCTGCGCTAAAAATGCCCGCCCTCGATATGCCGGATGGGTGGCAGAGTGGTCTATTGCACCGGTCTTGAAAACCGGAGGGGCGCAAGCCTCCGTGGGTTCGAATCCTACCCCATCCGCCAGAACTACTTTCGCGTGCGTTCGCCAGCATCCGCGACAATCCAGCAAATGCAAGGTTTCTGCGGGGTTCAGAGGGGTTGGCCCTCTGGTCTCATTCGCTGTTGTTCGCCTCCATCCGCTTTGATATGATGGGTAATATTATGGGTGGTTAAAACCCTCTGGTTGTGGGTGGGGGCGACATAATGGCGCGTGAAACCGGGAAACTTTCGGCTGTGGCGGTGCGGAGCAAGACCACGCCCGGCCTCTATTCCGATGGCGGCGGGCTCTATCTCCAGGTGACAGAAGCCGGAGCGAAGACCTGGATTTATCGCTTCATGCTGGGCGGCAAGCGCCGCGACATGGGCTTGGGTGCCGTCCATACCGTGACGCTGGCCGAGGCCCGTGAGGAGGCGCGGCAGTGCCGCCTCCTTCGTCGAGACGGGGTAGACCCTATTGAGAGGCGGCGGGCCGCCAAGCTGGCCGTAATGGCTGATGCGGCAAAGGCAATGACCTTCAAGGAATGCGCCGAAGCCTTCATCAAGAGCCATGAGGCCGGATGGCAGAACGCCAAGCACGCGGCGCAATGGACATCGACCCTCACCACCTATGCCTATCCCGTCATGGGGAGTCTGCCTGTCAATGCGGTTGACACTGGCTTGGTGATGAAAATCATTGAACCGATCTGGACCACCAAGACGGAGACGGCGAGCCGGGTGCGCGGGCGGATCGAGTCCATTCTCGATTGGGCGACGGTGCGAAAATATCGGGTCGGTGAGAACCCCGCCCGCTGGAAGGGCCACCTCGACCACCTGTTGCCGGCCCGTGGGAAGGTCCAGAAGAGCGGTCATCACGCCGCCCTGCCCTATGACGAGGTCGGGACATTCATGGCCCTGCTGCGCCTCCAGGAAGGTAACGGCGCCCGTGCGCTGGAATTCGCCATCCTGACCGCCGCCAGAACTGGCGAGGCCATCGGCGCCCGCTGGGATGAAATCGATCTGGACAAGCGGCTATGGACGATTCCGCCGGAACGGATGAAGGCCGATAGAGAGCATCGGGTTCCGCTGTCAACCCGCGTAATTGACGCCCTTCTGATGATGAAGGAAGCCCGTCAAGGCGCTTTCGTCTTCGCTGGAGCAAAGTCCGGCAAGCCGTTGAGCAACATGGCCCTTCTGATGACGCTGCGCCGCATGAAGCGCGATGATCTGACCGCTCACGGCTTCCGGTCAACCTTCCGGGATTGGTGCGCCGAGCGAACAGCCTATCCGGCCGAAGTGGCGGAAATGGCCCTCTACGGCGACGGCTGGCGCGCGCCCCTGGCCGACCGCCTCGGCGTCAGCGTCCGCCTCGTCCGCCTCTGGGAACACGGCAAACAGGGCATTCCGTTTGTCCACCGGCGGCGCCTATTGGCGATAGGCCTCCAGGAGTCCCCGGGACGCCGCCAGAGACTCGTTGACGCCCTCGGGCTGCTGGACCAGATCCCCACGACTCTCCGGGGCTGGGACGCCCCTCGCGAGCGCCTCAACGAGGGCGTCTCCATGGAGGACCGGGGCTGGATCAAACCGTGATGAGGGGAGGAAGTGACCACCATTGGCGATAGCGTTCCCATTTTGTACGCCACCCGCATAAACGTGGGCATCGCCTTGCTGTACCAAACGATAGATGACCGCTTGACAATAGGGCCTACCAGCGACATTTCCCAGCTACTCCAGATGCAATATTAGCCTTCGCATCCTCAAGCCCAGAAGCCGCTGCCTTATTAAGCCAGGAACGAGCGGTCTCACAATTCTTATCAACACCGTCCCCCATCGCGTACATAATGCCAATATCCAAGATTGCATACATATGGCCCTGTTCCGCCGCCTTCTTGAACCAGCGGAATGCTTCGGAATAGTCCCGTTGCACACCGAGTCCGTTTCCATACATCAACCCAACCTGTTGCTGTGCATCAGGGAATCCGAATTCAGCGGCTTTTTTATACCATATGAATGCTTGCGCGTAATCAATATCGACGCCAACGCCTTTGTGATATGCAACAGCTACGTCATGTATTGCATCTGAATAACCCTGATCTGCTGCTTTTTTATACCACATAAAGGCGGTTTCATTGCTTTGCTTTACGCCACGGCCGACCCGATACATGTATCCAATACTATATTGTGCTGTGAGGTTTCCCTGTTTCGCCGCCATACCATAAAGGGTCATGGCTTCGTTATCATCCCTTTGCACGCCTTGCCCATGCGCAAACAATAGGCCGAGGTTAACCTGGGCAATCGCATCTCCTAAATCAGATGCTTTGCGATACCAAGCAGCGGCTTGGGTATAGTCCTGCTGAACTCCTAGCCCTTTCTCATACAAATAGCCCAGTGCGGCCATGCCTGGGGCATAGCCTCTGCCCGAAGCGGTCTGAAATTGACGAAACGCTTCATCATAATTACTGCGCTGAAAAGCCTGGACGCCAAACAGAAATTCCATCTGGGATGTGTTATCATGCTGAGAAGAAGACGGTAATAACGCAATCGTCCTAAATTCTGGATCAGCATTAATAGCAGCAATAATGGCGGCTTGCCGATGCTCATCACTTGGATGTGTGGAAAGAAATTCTATCTGTTTGTTTCTAGCCTCTAAGGACATCTTTTGGAACAGGGAAGCCATTGCCCGAGGATTGTAACCAGCCCTGGCCATTAGGGTTAGGCCGATTCGATCCGCCTCCATCTCTCGTTCACGGCTGATGTCGGTGGCGACAGCCGGATCATCGAGTTGAGCGAGAATTGCGGCTGATCGGGGCGGAAGCGGTCGGTGTAAGCGAAGACCTGTAGCGCCCCGGCCACCAGCCCCTCGCCTCTGATTTTCTCCGCCGCCCGGCTGGC
>NZ_CAINTR010000179.1 GCF_903853455.1 uncultured Magnetospirillum sp. | reverse complement strand
ATTACCGTAATTGTCGCTGCACTTCCTTATTGCTGAGCAATGCTTGCTTGTGATAGCGGTATAGGTGCTACTCGACGGTGTCTCATACCGGTCATCCTAATTGTCGCTGACCGGCCACCGTAATTGTCGCGCGCCAACCATCTCACGCGCCAGCTGGAACAATGCATCCTGCAAGGCTGGACCCAGGGGTGGGACGACCTGCGGCTGGTCGAGGTCAAGAAGGATGGGCTGAAGGTGCTTCAGGTCAAGGACGCCACCAAGGCGCTCCGCGACATGCTGCAACCGTCCATAGCCCCGGCCGCCTATGACATTCCCAAGATCAGCAACCGCGAGATCGACACCTTCCAGTCGCTGCTCGATCCCGCCAATGACTGGTGGGAGAAGCTGAACGGCGCCTGGCGGGTCTGCCATGACCTCTACGAGCAGGAAAAGGACCCCCGTATCTTCCAGCAGAAGGCGCGCGAAGGTGCCTTCCGCGACAATCTGCTGGCCGCCTTCAACCGGTTCCCGCCCGAATGGGTCGACTTCTTGGTGCTGGCTTGCCACCGGGTGTTTCCCCGGGTATCGACGTCGTTCCTGGAAAGCTTTGCCACCAACCTAGGGCGCAACGAGGTCGAGCGCGAGGCCCACATCCCCTACACCATCCGCTATCTGCGTCAGGCTCGGGAGGACCCCGACATCTTCGACCGCGAGCGGCTGGAGGAGTATGAGTGGACGATGAAGATGAAGGAACTCAGCGACTACCTCGCCCACCGCGAACCGAAGGCGGGCTGACGCCTCAGGCCAGGATGTCGAGATAGGTGCCGCGCGGGGCGCTGCGGTCGAGGGCTTCCACCGGCGTGCTGGGCGACAGCATGCGACGGCCGCGCGGACCGTTGGGGGTCGCCCCATTGGAGCCGCCGCTGCCGCTGGTGACGCCACGGCTGGCGCGCGGATCGCGGCTGAACGTGTCGCGGATGTTGGACACCGACCCGCCCTGGCCGGCTGACCCAATGACACCCGAAGAATCGACCATGGTGAAACTGCCTCGCACCCTACTGAGAGGGTCATGATATCATCTCCGGGTGGGACAAGAAAGGAGATGCTGGCCATTCTCCTTGCTCGCGACTCCGTCATGTGGCTCAATGCGCGAATGGGTACACCACACGCTCCCACCGCAGCGCCGCCCGGTTCGGCGCCTCCCAGTCCAGCGCCCCCCGGCGGCAGGTCCACCGACCTTGCCACCCATTTCATGGAGTGTGGCGCGCTCAACACCAATCTGAGTCTGGCGCCCGGCGAGCGGCTGGTGATCACCGACGATCTGCTGAACGGGACCATCGGCGATCTGGCGGCCATGTCCATGGCCGCCATCGTCGCCCGCGACAGCCAGGTGGCCCGTGCCGCCATCATTCCGCTGTCGGTGGCGGCCAGCAAGGTCAAGGCCCGCGACCGTCACAAATACGAGCATCTGTTCCGGCTGATCGAGGAAACCGCCTTCGACGATTCGGTGCGCGAATCCGCCGAGGCGCTGCTCGTCGCCAATTTCCGCGAGTCTCAGATCCGTGAACTGGCGCAGGAGCTGGGCGGCACCATCGGCCCCGCCCGGCTGCGCTACCAAGCCTTTCTCGACATCATCAAGCTGCTGATCGACAAGAAGATTTCCGAGAGCGGCTTTCTCGACGAGTTCCTGGAATTCACCCGCGCCGTGGCGGGGAAGCTGGATTTCGGCATCTACGCGCTGTGCGTCGATCGCATGTTCGTCAGCGAGTTCATCCCCCTCGTGGTCAAGGGCTCGCTGTTCGAGGAGATCCTCAAATACCCGCCGCTGGTGCGCAAGGAGCTGATCACCAATCTGCTGTCCTCGCCCAAGGCGCCGCGCGAACTGGTCAACCATGCCCGCGGCCAACTGGCCGCCGGCGGCATGAGCCGCGCCCAGATGACCGAGATCGTGCTGTTCACCATGCTGAAGCAGTCGTGGCAGGCGCAGAAACTGGCCCCCGGCCGCCCAACGATTTAGACCTCCGTCCGGTAGAGAGCCCCCCCATGAAAGCCGTCGTCTGCCCCGCCTTCGGCCAACCCCTGGTCGTCGCCGAATTCCCGTCGCCCGAGATGAAGCCCGGCTGCGCCCGGATCAAGGTCCATGCCGCCGGGGTCAATTTCGCCGACTCGCTGATCACCGGCGGCAAGTACCAGGAAAAGATGGAACCGCCCTTCGTGCCGGGGATGGAACTGTCGGGCACGGTGCTGGAGGTGGCGGCGGGCGTCACCACCTGCAAGCCCGGCGACCGGGTGATGGCCACCGTCACCGGCGGTGCCTTCGCCGAGGAAGCGGTGGTGGACCAGACCGATGTCTACGCCCTGCCCGACGCGTTGGATTTCGTCACCGCCGCCGGTTTTCCGGTGGCCTACGGCACCTCCCATTTGGGACTGCGGAAGGCTGGCCTCAAACCGGGCGAGACCCTGGTGGTGCACGGCGCCGCCGGTGGTGTCGGCCTGACCGCCGTGGAAGTGGGCAAGGCGCTGGGCGCGGTGGTGATCGGCACTGCCGGCGGTCCCGACAAGGTCAAGGTGGCCCTGGAGCACGGCGCCGATTTCGGGATCGACTACAAATCCGAGGATATCCGCGAGCGCGTCAAGGCCCTGACCGCCGGGCGCGGCGCCGACGTGATCTACGATCCGGTGGGCGGCGCGGTGTTCGACGCCTCCTTGCGCTGCATCGCCGTTGACGGCCGGATTCTCATCATCGGCTTCGCCAGCGGCACGGTGCCGCAGATTCCGGCCAACATCCTGCTGGTCAAGAACGTCACCGTGATCGGCTATTACTGGGGCGCCTACCGCAAGATCGATCCGGCCCTGGTGCGGGCCTCCATGCAGGAGGCGCTGGACTGGTGGGCCGCCGGCCGGCTGTCGCCCCATGTCTCCAAGGTGATGGACCTGTCCGAGGCCGCCGCCGCCATCGCTCTGCTGAAAGATCGCGCCGCCACCGGCAAGATCGTGCTGACGATGGGTTAACGACAGGGCAAGGCCGGGGGCACCACCGCGTCCGGCAAGGGCAGGATGCGGCCGAAGGGGGCGGCGCTTCCGCCTGCTCCGCCCTCACAGCACTCCTCAGCCGTGCATCACAAGGAAGTGATGTCTCGCTCGCCTCCCGGGTAGAGACTCCCGCTCCCCCCGAGGGGAGGAGCGGGAGGGAGCGGGCTTACCAGCCGTAGGCCTTGGCCATGGCCGGGTCCTTGGCGGCCACCGCCTTGGCCAGATCGACCATGACCTTGGCCTGCTTCCAGGTGGCATCGTCCTGCATCTTGCCGTCGATCATCACCGCGCCGGTGCCGTCGGGCATGGCGTCCAGGATCTTCCGGGCGAACAGGACCTCGCTCGCCTCGGGGCTGAACACCTGCTTGGCGATCTCGATCTGCTTGGGGTGCAGGCTCCAGCCGCCGGCGCAGCCCAGCAGGAAGGCGTTGCGGAACTGGGCCTCGCAGGCGGCGTCGTCGGAGAAGTCGCCGAACGGGCCGTAGAACGCCTTGATGCCCGCCGACTGGCAGGCGTCCACCATCTTGGCGACGGTGTAGTGCCACAGATCCTGCTGGAACAGGGTGCGGCCCGGCTTGCCCTCGGCGGCGTCTTCCAGCACGCCGTAGAAGGGATGGCCGCCGCCGACACGGGTGGTCTTCATGCCGCGCGAGGCGGCCAGATCGGCCGGCCCCAGGCTCATGCCGTGCATGCGCGGGCTGGCTTGGGCGATGGCGGCGATGTTCTCGACCCCCAGCGCGGTTTCCAGGATGGCGTGGATCAGGATCGGCCGCTTGACGGCGTGCTTGGCCTCCAACTGGGCCAGCAACTGATCGAGATAGTGGATGTCCCACGGGCCTTCGACCTTGGGCAGCATGACCACATCGACCTTGTCGCCGGCCTCGGCGACGATGGTGGTGACGTCGTCGAGGAACCACGGCGAGTTCAGACAGTTGACGCGGGTCCACAGTCCGGTCTCAGGATTGTCCCAGGCCTTGGCCACCTCGACGAAGCCGGCTCGGGCCGCTTCCTTGGCGTCGGCGGGGATGGCGTCTTCCAGGTTGCCCAGCAGCACGTCGACGGTGCGGCCGATCTCGCCGGCCTTGGCCCGCATCTTCTCCACATGCGGCGGGAAGAAATGGATCATGCGCTCCAGCCGGACCGGCAGTTCGCGGTAGGGAGCGGGCGCGCCGATGGCGAGCGGCTCGAAGAACTTCCGGGGCGGCTTGGTGGTCATGGGCGCAATCCTCTTGCGGCAAATCAGGTCGGGCCGCAATAATGCTGCGTGATGCTGCGCCGCACAAGCGCGAAGTGCGCCGGAACCGCGTTTCACCGAATATGAACCATCGTCAGAGCAGAAGTTCCACCCTCGGGCCTTTGTCGCCGCCGGCCGCCGCTTCCACCTCGGCCCGGCAGGCGAACAGGCGGCCGGCGTCGATGCCGGCGCTGTCCACCAGGAACTCCTTGGCGGCATCGGCCCGGTTTTCCGCCAGACCGGTCAGGGCGTCGTGGTCGAGGGGGCCGGCATCGGCGGCATTGCGCTGAACCCCGACCATGCGCTCCAGCCGGGCCAGCAGCGGCTTGTCCTCGGCGCGGCGCCTTTCCGCCAGGGGGGGCCAGTCCCCGGCATCGGCCTTGCCGCACAGGGTCAGCTTGAGGCCGGGGCGTCCCCGCATCAGCTCGGCGACACCGGTCAAGGTCTTGCGGTGCTCGTCGGACAGGGTGTCGGCGCCGGGGGCGAAGGCCAGCGGCGCCAAGGCCAGCCGCGACTTGTCCTCGGCGTCCACCGCCATGGAGATCAGCGTCGCCACCGGAAAGGCCAGCTTCAGGGTGGTCAGCACCGTCGATTTCAGGGCACCGGCCACCGCCTGGGCCACCGCGTCGCTGATGTCCAGGTCGGGATTGGCCAGGTCGCCGCGCACCGGCAGCGACAGGCGGATGCGGTCCTCGCCGTCGCGCAGCAGGTCCAGCACCGTCTCGATGGGCATGTCCATCTTCTTGGCGATGGGGGCGTCGGGATCGGGGGGCGCGATGAACAGATTGGACAATTCCACGCTCAGCTTGCCGTCCAGGGCGCCCTTGACGACGCCGCCAGTGAAGGCGCCGTCGAAATGGCCGGTATGGAGATGGACGCCCAGGGCCTCGGCCAGATAGGGCGACAGCGGCGGCAGTTCCAGGGCGGTGACGCGGCCGTCGACGCGGCCGGAGATGGGATCGGCGAAGGGGCGGGCCACGCCGGTCGCCGCGATGCTGGCCTCGCCGATGGTGGCGTGGAGGTCGAAGCTGCTGTCGCGGTCGGGGCGGTCGCTGTCGAGATCGGCCAGCGACAGGTCCACCGGCTGGGCCTCCAGGCGGACGGTCTCGCCCGAGCTGCGATCCTCGAACACGATCTTGCTGTTGCCGCCCACCGTCAGGCGGCCCAGGCTGAATCCGGGCGTGTCCTCCTCCTCCTTGGCGGCGGGTTTGGCGGTCGAGGGAGGCGGCACGCCCAGCAGCCCGCCCTTGGTGCGGGTCAGGCGGGCGGTCATTCCGTCCATGCGCGCTTCGGCCACCGCCATGTCGCCGTCGGCATTGCGGGCGAGGTGGTCCAGCCGCAGGGACCGGGCCTCGATCCGCCAGGGATAGCCGGCCTTGCCGTCGCGCTTCAGCGCCGCCAAGCCGTTGGCGACCAGCCGCTCCACCGTGGCGGTGCCGTCGGCGGTGGCCGAGATCCCGGCCAGGTCCAGCCGCTCCAGCGCCAGCCAGCCTTGGCCCTTGGCCGGCTCGCTCGCCGTCAGCCCCTCGGCGGTCAGCTTGAGGGCGGCGGTGACGGGGCCGGGGGCTGCATGGCCGAACTCCACCCAGCCCTCGGCGGTGGCGTGCTTCTGGCCGAGGACGGTGTCGGCGAGGGCGAGGCGCAGCGGCCCCAGCTCCAGCCGGCCCTCGGCGCGACCGGAGGGCGTATCGCCGCGGGGGTCCACGGCGAGGCGGCCGGTCCAGGCCAGCGCATCCGGCTGGGCGTCCGTGTCGCCGACGGCGACCTTGGCGCCGATGAGGCCCAGGCTGCCCTGCCAGTCCAGCTTGCCGTCCCAGGCGAGCTTGGCGGCCTCGAGCTTCAGCGTGGCGGCGGAGCCCGATCCGCCTTGGGCCTTGCCGGCGACGGTGGTGCCCTCCAAGCTGCCGGCAAGGTCGAGGCGGCCGGCCTCGAAGGTCAGGCTCCCGAGGTCGAGCTTCAGGCCGGCGGCGGAGCCCTCGCCGCCATCCGCCGTCTTGACCAGCAGGTTGGTCGCCTCCAGCCCGGCGGACAGGTCGAGGCGGCTGCCGCTCCAATCGGCGTGGCGCAGGTCGAGGCTCAGCCGTGTCGCCGCAATCGCCGCCGGCGTGCCGAGGGTCAGGCCATCCGTCTCCAGCTTGCCGCTGGCCCGCAACGCCAGCCCGCTGTCGCGCAGGGTTCCGGCGGCGGTCAGGGCAAGATCGGCGCGACCGCCCAGACCGTGCACCCCCGCCTTGGCGGCCATGGCGCGGATCTGGCCGAGGTCGAGGCCGCCCAGCACGGTGTCGAAGGTGAAGGACGGGTCGGCGGCGAAGGGGGAAACGCTGCCCTTCACCGTGACGGTGGCGCCGTTGAGGGTGCCTTGCAGGGCGAAGCTGGGGGCGCTGGCGGGATCGCGGCTGTGCAGGTTCTCCACGACCAGCCGCTGCACCGCGATCTCGGCCTTGGCGTCGCCGTCGGTCAGCACCAGCCGGCTGTCGGACAGTTCCAGGGTGGCGACGTCGATGCCCCACTCCGATCCTTGCTCGGGGCTCTGGCCGGGCGGGGTGGCGGCGACGGCCAGCGGCAGGCCGTTGACGACGAAGCCGCCGCCGGCGTCACGGTGGATGTCGATCTCGACCCCTTCCAGCGCCACCCGGTCCAGCACCACCCGCTTGTTCAGCAGCGGCGCCCAGCGGAAGCGCAGGGTGAAGTCCTTGACTCCCAGGGCGGCGCCCATGGGCGGCCGCGCCACCATCTGGCGTACCACCACATTGCCGCGAAACAGCGACAGGTCGGCGTCGGACACGCTGACCTCGACCATGCCGAGGCCGCGCAGGGTCTTGACCAGTCCCCAGCGCAGGCCGGCACTGGGCAACAGCGTCCAGGCCAGGGCCAGCCCCAGGGTCGCCAGCAACGCGGCGAGCGCCACCAAATGGCGACGCCGGATCTCCCTCCCGAAAATCTGCTTACCCACCAGCACGGTCGCCTCGCTTCGTCACCATATCAATATTCAGCCAAAGGCCGGACGAGGACAAGCGGGTTTCCCCCGCCCGGTTTTCACCGAACCATCACGAAGAGGGGTATGGATTAACCCCGTTGAATACTATATTTTGCGATAACTCCTTAGAAGGAGAGGTTGAGTGGTCGCTTTCGACAGTCATCCTGCCCTGGTGCTGAACGCCGATTTCCGGCCGCTCAGCTACTTTCCGTTGTCGCTGTGGTCGTGGCAGGAAACGATCAAGGCGGTGGTGGCTGATCGCGTCACCGTGGTGTCGGAATACGACCGGCTGATCCACTCCCCCCGCCGCACCATGCGGCTGCCCAGCGTGATCTCGCTCAAGGAATACGTGCCGACCGCGCGGCGGCCGGCCTTCACCCGCTTCAACGTCTTCCTGCGCGACCGCTTCTCCTGCCAGTATTGCGGCGAGCCCTTCCCCACCCACGACCTGACCTTCGACCATGTGATTCCCCGCTCGCGCGGCGGCAGCACCACCTGGGAAAACGTGGTCACCGCCTGTTCGCCGTGCAATCTGAGAAAGGGCAGCCACCTGCCGCGCGAGGTGGGGTTGGTCCTGCTCAGCCGGCCGGACCAACCCTCGACCTACGAGTTGCAGGAAAACGGCCGGGCCTTTCCGCCCAACTACCTGCACCAGTCCTGGCGCGACTTCCTGTACTGGGACAGCGAGCTGGAGCCGTTTTAGGGTTTTTGGTACCCCTCACATGAACAGCATGGTGATGCGCCGGCCGCCCCGGCTGAAGCGTATGCGGCGGCAGCACTGGCCGATGATGGCGAGGCCCAACCCTCCGGCGGCGGCCGAGGGCGGCGGCCGGATCGACGGCGGATGGAAGCCGGGGCCGCGATCCTCCACCGAAACGGCGATTCCACCTCGGCACGGCCGGGCGGCGATGGTGATGGGCAGTCCGGCATGGGCGGGGTCGCCCAGGCGCTGTTCCATGGCGGCGGCGAACTGGCGCAACTCTTCCAGGGAGGCGCGCAGGGCGCCGTCGAGGCCGAGATTGCCGTGGATGACGGCGTTGCCGACGGCTTCCTGAACCGCGTAACGGATGCCGTTGAGCTGATCCGCGAGATGGGGGAAACGCGGTTCCAACGCCGTGGCGAAGGCATCGGCTACATCGAGCCGGGTGGCCGTGGCGGTGGAAAGCCGCAGCAGCAAGCTCGCTCGTGGCAAGTCGGCGGCAGGGTCGGTACATTGGATGTCGATGCAGACGGCGACCGGCAGCGCCAGGGCGGCGGCCAGATCGCTCTCGTCCCGACCGTCGAAGACGGTGACGTTGAGCCGCTCCGGCGTCCGGAGCGCGATCTGGGCGCGGATGCGGTCGGCGGCCGACGGGTCTACCCCGCGGTTGGTGATGGCGATCCGGGCGGCCGGAGTCACTTGAACTCGAACAAGGTGTCGAAGCTGGCGCGGCGCAGGGTCTCGGCCACCGCCCCCTTGGCGTTGCGCAGGGTGACCTTCTGGCCGGAGGCCAGCGCCGCGTCGTAGATGTGGATGAACAGACTGAGGCCGGTGGAGTCGACGAAGGTCAGACCGCTCAGGTCGAGGTCGCACACCGTTCCGCCGGTGGCGGCCTGGTCGATGAACTGGGGAAACTGATGGGCGTCGGCGAAGGTCAGGCGTCCCGAAAGCACCATTTCGATTTTTCCGCCCTCGCGTCTGGTGGTGTACTGCATCCGCTCTCTCCCCCCCTATAAAAAGTTCAGGCCGCGCGAATATGGGTCAGGAAGGTGTCCACCTGATGGCGCAAGGCGGTCGCCCGCTCGGCGACGGTGTGGGCCGTTTCCAGCACGTCCGCGGCGGCATGGCCGGTCTCGCCGGCGGCCCGGTTGACCCCGACGACGTTGGAGCTGATTTCGTCGGTTCCCTGGGAGACCTGTTGCACATTGGTGGCGATTTCCGAGGTCGCCGTATCCTGCTCCGCCACCGAGGCGGCGATGGCGGCGGACAGCTCGCTCATCTGCTCGATGATGGCGGTGATCTCGGTGATGGCGGCGACGGCCAATCGGGTTTCCTGCTGCACCGACGTGATCTGCGCCGAAATCTCGTCGGTGGCCCGGGCGGTCTGGTTGGCCAGGTTCTTGACCTCGCCCGCCACCACCGCGAAGCCCTTGCCGGCGTCACCGGCGCGAGCCGCCTCGATGGTGGCGTTCAGCGCCAGCAGATTGGTCTGGGCGGCGATGTCGGTGATCAGGTTGACCACCTCGCCGATCTTCAGCACGGCCGCCGACAGGCCGCGCACCAGATGGTTGGTCTGTTGCGCCTTGCCCTTGGCGGTTTGGGCGATCTGGACCGAATCGGCGACCCGATGGTTGATCGCCTCGACCGAGCCCGACAGATGCTCGGCGGCGGCGGCGACGGTTCGCATGTTGACCGCCATCTCCTCGACGGCGGCGGCGACCACGGTGGCCTGGTCGGAGGTTTGCCCGGCGGTTGCCGACATGGTCTGGGAGGTGGCCTCCAACTCGGTGGCCGAGGCGGCCATGGCAGCCAGAACCTCGGCGACCTCCATGTTGAATTCCTTGAGGACGCCGTCGATGACGCGGGCGCGGCGATCCTTGACGCGCTGGTCCTCCTCCTGCGCCTTGGCCAGGTCGTCGGCGCGGATCAGCCCCACCCGGAACACCTCCACCGCACGGGCCATGGCGCCGATTTCGTCGTGGCGCTCGCCGCCTTCGACCTCGTGCGCCTTGTCGCCTTTCGACAGCAGGTCCATGGCGAGGATGACCTTGCCGAGGGGGCGCGAGATGTCGGCGGCGATGACCCAGGCGATGCTGATGCCGGCGGCCAGCAGAACCAGGGTGGCGGCCAAGTAGCTGTACAACGCCCGCTGGGTCCGGTCGTGGACGGATCGGGCGAGGGCGAGCAGGTCGCCGGCCACCTTGTCCTCCACCTGCTTCAGCAGGTCGATTTTCCGGGTGATGGTGTCGAACCAGACCGGCGCCTCGACGTCGCCGGTGGTGCCGGTAAACGGGCTGTCCAGCGCGATCAGGCGCATGCGGTCCACGTCCTTGGCCACCGGGTCGGCCAGGGCGGCGTCCAGCATGGCCTTCTCGTCGGGGCTGGCGTAAATGGCGTAGGTGGCGAAGAAGGTGTCCTGCTGGGCGATCAACTGGGTGAACTTGCGATGGATCGTCGCCTCGAACGCCTTGGCGGCGAACCCGCCCGAGGCCATGGCGCGCTCCTGGCCGGCGCGCTCCTTGCCGTGGAGAAGCTGGGTATAGGCGATAATGGCCTTGGACACCCCCACGTCTGTGCCGATGACCGCCATCTGTTCGACCATGGCCAGTAATTTGCCGATGGCGGCGGTGTAATAGCCGGCGGCCTCGCCCACGCTCAGCGCCAAGCCGTCTACCGCCGCCCGCTTGTCCGCCAGCGGTTCCAGTCCCGCGCGCGCGGCGGTGATCGCCGCCTTCAGCCCGGTGGCGGTGTCGGGAGTGTCGATGGTCCGCAACGCTTCGTTCAGCGCGGCCAACGTGGCGTCCGACGCCTTGCGCTGCTCCGGCAGGCGGTCGCTGAACTTGGCGCCCTTGCTGCCGATGAAGCCGGCGGACATGCCGCGCTCTTTCTGGAGTTCGTGGACCACGGCGCCGATGGCCGGCCCCAGTCCGGCCATGTCCTCCAATTGGTCCATCTTGGCCGAAAAGCTCAGCTTCTCGGTCAGGCCGATCCCGGAGAAGATCAGCATGCCCAGGACCGGAATCAGGATGGCGATGCCGATCCGCGAGCCGAGCCGGAGGTTTCGCATGAGTGCAAGCATCGAGGTCTCCGAGGGGGATGGATCGGGGCTGTCGCCCCATCGTAAACTTTCGTCCAGGCCAAAAGAAGGGTGTAATATACCTATTTTGGCGCGTCAGCCGCCTGTCCTCCGAGGGGAGGACTCAGTCCCTACGAATAGGGCAGGACGTTGACCATCTCGACGCGCCACCCTTCCGAGGTAGCGTCCAGGCGGGTCAGCGACAAGGGGTGGACGGCAAACCGCAGGGCCTGCGCCGGGGTGATGTCCAGCGCCGTCGCCAGGGCCGCCCGCACCGTGCCGGCATGGACGATGGCCAGGATGTCGCGGCCGGCCTGGGCGGCGGTGAGGTTTTCCAGGGCGCCCGCCACCCGTTCGATCATGGCGGCGAAGCTCTCGCCTCCCGGCGGGGCGGTTGCGGCGGGGTCGGCCCAGAAGGGGGCGAGGTCCGGGTCCTTGGCGGTTTCCAGCTCCAGCCAGCTGCGCCCCTGCCAGCGGCCGAAATCCTGTTCCACCAGCTCGGGCTCGACGATGGGCGGCGGCAGCAGCATGCCGGCGGCTTCCAGCGCTCCGGCGGTCTGGCGGCAGCGAAGCAGGCCGCTTTCCACCAGCACCGGATTGACCGGCAGAACGCGGACCAGCCCCTGGAACGCTTCGTCCTCCGAGGTGTCGCAGGCCACGTCGAGGCGGCCGTTGATGCGGCCATGCGGGCAGGGGACCGGGGCGTGGCGCAACAGCCACCAGCGGGTGGAGTTCATTGTTCATGTCCCTCAGGCGCCGGGCGGGCGCATCCGCGCCCTTGGCTTTCGCGCCATGTGGCGCGCCGGCCCTTGGCCGCAACTCCGAGCCTGCGGCTCGTCGGTACCGCGTGTCCCTCAAGCGCCGGGCGGGCGCTCATGACAGCACCATGGCGGCGGCCAGCAGGATGGCGATCTCGGCCGCCTGCTGCACCGCGCCCAGCACGTCGCCGGTATAGCCGCCGAGGGTGCGCCGCGCCAGCACGACCACGGCCGAGGCGCCCAGCAGGGCGGCGATGGCGGCCGCCAGGGCACCGGCCAGTCCCAGACCGAGGACCGCGACGCCCAGGCCGATGCCGGCGGCGGTGGCGGCGACGGAGGCGTTGGGGATGCCGGCCGAGGCGCCCAGCCCGTCCGGGCGGGCCGGGGCCATCACCTGCATGGCGGCCGGGATCATGGCGCGCGACAGCGCCGCCGCCGCCATCAGCGCGCCGGCCATGCGCCAGCCGCCGGGCAAGGCGGCCAGGGCGGCGGCCCGCAATCCCACCGAGAACACCAGCGCCAGCACCCCGAAGGCGCCGCTGCGGGAATCGCGCATCACCTCCAGGCGGCGGTCGCGATCACCACGCGCTCCCATGCCGTCGGCCAGATCGGCCAGACCGTCCTCGTGCAGGGCGCCGGTGAGCAGCACCAGGGTCAGCACGGCCAGCAGCGCCGCCGGCAGCGGCGGCAGCCCCAGCCCCGTGGCCGTGGCGGCGACCAGCCCGGCGGTGAGGCCCAGGCCCAGCCCCACCAGCGGGAAGCAGCGCATGGCCGAGGCCAACCCGCCCGCCGCCACCACGCCCGAATCGGGCAGCGGCAGCCGGGTCAGGAAGGAGGCGGCCAGATGAAGGTCGCTCCGCCAATTCGGGGCGGGCGACGGCGTTATGACAGGTGACTCGTTCATGATCCTCGGTTATAGGACGGGCACGCGCGGCCCGCAATATGTTGGGGAGAATTTCCTTGAATTCGACTATTTCTAGGGTATCCCACATCCGCGACGCCTTGGCCCGGCTGCCCGGCGGCGATCAGGCGGCGGCGGCGGCCTGGGCGGCGCGCGAGCCGCAATTGACCAAGCCGGCCGGCTCGCTGGGGCGGCTGGAGGAGATTTCGGGCTGGCTGTCCACCTGGCAGGGTCGCCATCCGCCCCGCATGGAGCGCCCATGCGCCCGGGTGTTCGCCGGCAATCACGGCGTGGCGGCGCTGGGGGTTTCGGCCTTCCCCGCCGAGGTGACTGTCCAGATGGTGGGGAATTTCCGCTCCGGCGGTGCCGCCATCAACCAGCTGTGCCGGACCTTCGGCATGGATCTGGATGTCGTCGCCCTCGATCTCGACCGTCCGACCGCCGATTTCACCCAGGGACCGGCCCTGTCCGAGGCCGAATTCGTCGCCGCCTTCCAGGCCGGAATGGATGCGGTGCCGGCCGAGGCCGACGTGCTGGTGGTGGGCGAGATGGGGATCGGCAACACCAGTTCGGCGGCGGCGGTGGCCTGCGCCCTGTTCGGCGGCGAGGCGGTGGATTGGACCGGGCGCGGTACCGGCGTCGAGGGCAGCAGCCTGGCGCGCAAGATCGAGGTGGTGGCGGCCGGCGTGGCGTTGCATCGCGGCAAGCCGCCGCTGGAGATTCTGCGCTGCCTGGGCGGCCGCGAACTGGTGGCCATGGCCGGCGCGGTGCTGGCGGCGCGGCAACGCCGGGTGCCGGTGCTGCTGGACGGCTATGTCACCACCGCGGCGGTGGCGGCCCTGGCCCTGGAGCGCCCCGACGCCCTCGACCACTGCATGGTCGGGCATGTCTCGGTGGAGCCGGGGCATCGCCGCCTGATCGACAAGCTGGGCAAGGCGGCGCTGCTGGACCTGGGGATGCGCCTGGGCGAGGGTTCGGGGGCGGCGGTGGCGGTGGGGCTGCTCAAGGCGGCGGTGGCCTGCCATGCCGGCATGGCCACCTTCGCCACGGCGGGAGTGAGTGACAAGGGCGAAGCATAGCGCTACCCTTGTTGATCGATGACTGTTCTACCCGAAAGACGCCGCCATGCAGAGCCAGAACCCCTTCTTCGATGACCTCTCCCGTGTCGCCAGCGGCGCCCTGGGGGCGCTGTCCGGTCTGCGTGCCGAGATGGAGGCGATGCTGCGCCAGCAGATGGAGCGCTTCACCTCCGGTCTCGATCTCGTGCCGCGCGAGGAGTTCGAGGTGGTCCGCGCCATGGCCGCCAAGGCCCGGCTGGAGCAGGAAGCCCTGGAGGTCCGCGTCGCGGCGCTGGAGGCGCAACTGACGGCGCTGTCGAAGCCGGAGGCCGCCAAGCCCAAGGCGGCCCCCAAGCCCAAGGCGACGCCAAAGCCCTGACTTCGCAGTTATCCACAAAAAAACGCAAGTAGAGCGCAAAGAATACCTTGCGCCGCCGGGGTGGCGTGTGGTTGGCTACCCCTTGTACGAATGCTTGCCGGGCGGACACTAGGGTTAGATTCCACCTCGCATCAGACGGCTTCCATGCCAAGGAGGGCGCCGGCATGACGTTGATCTCTGCGTATGAAGATGATGAGCCCTTCGCCAATCCAGTGGATCTGGTCGAACAAATCGTTACCGCCAATGACTGGGCGTTTGATCGTCGCAATGACGAGGAACTGGCGGCGGAAATTCCCGGAAAGTGGTGTAATTACTCGCTTTATTTCGCCTGGCGCGAAGACATGGGCGCGATGCACTTCACCTGTGCCTTCGACATGAAGGTGCCGGTCGCCAAGCGCGGCCCCATCTACGAATTGCTGGCCATGGTCAACGAGAAGCTGTGGCTGGGCCATTTCGGCCTGTGGGACGAGGAAGGGGTGCCCATGTTCCGGCACACCTCGCTGCTGCGTGGCGGCGTCAGCCTGTCGCCCGAGCAGGTGGAGGATCTGGTCGATCTGGCGGTCAGCGAGTGCGAGCGCTTCTATCCCGCCTTCCAGTTCGTCATCTGGGGCGGCAAGAGCGCCAGCGAGGCCGTCGCGTCGTCGTTGCTGGACACGGTCGGCGAGGCCTGATTTTCCAGGTCGGCAATCGTCGTTCCCGCGAAAGCGGGAACCCATGTTTGACAGGGACGAAGGACACTCCGTCATGACCAAGGTGCTGCTGGTCGGCTGCGGCAAGATGGGGTCGGCCCTGCTGGCCGGCTGGCTTGATCGCGGCGTCGATGCCGCCGACGTGGTGGTGGTCGATCCCTCGGCCCCGACCCTGGGCGTCGCCGTGGTGGCCGGCGCGGCGGACATTCCCGCTGGCTTCGATCCTGATGTGGTGGTGCTGGCGGTCAAGCCGCAGGTGATGGCCGAGGTGCTGCCGCCCTATGGCCGTTTCAAACCGGCCGTCTTCCTGTCCATCGCCGCCGGCAAGCCCATCGCCTTCTTCCGCTCCCATCTGGGGGACGACGCCGCCATCGTCCGCGCCATGCCCAACACGCCGGCGGCGGTGCGGCGCGGCATCACCGTCTGTTGCGCCGGCGCCGAAGTGGACGCGGCGCGGCGCACCCTCTGCCAGTCCCTGCTGGAAGCGGTGGGGGAGGTCGGCTGGGTCGCGGACGAGGGGCTGATGGACGTGGTCACCGCCGTTTCGGGCTCCGGGCCGGCCTATGTCTTCCTGCTGGCCGAGGTCATGGCGGCGGCCGGAATCGCGCAGGGGCTACCGCCCGATCTGGCGGCGCGTCTGGCCCGCGCCACCGTGTCGGGATCGGGCGAATTGTTGCGCCAATCCTCGGACAGCGCCGAGCAATTGCGCCGGAATGTAACCAGTCCGGGCGGAACCACCGCCGCCGCCTTGGCGGTCCTGATGGCGGAGGACGGCGGATTCGCCCGCCTGATGGATGCCGCCGTCGCCGCCGCCACCCGCCGGGGCAGGGAATTGGCCGGGTAACGCGTGTCGTGGATTTGTGGCATATACCTTAAGATGTGACGGAGTCGGATTGACTCTCCCGCATCTCTAAAGTTATGTTCGCTGCACCGCAACATACCCCCTCGGTTGGAGAGTCTCACCATGGCCGCCAAGCAGTCTGAGCAGGTTTTCGATTTCGACGTCAGCAAGTATCTCGGTGACTTCAAGGTCCCCGGCGTGGATGTCGAGACCATCGTCGCCAACCAGCGCAAGAACATCGAGGCCTTGACCCAGGCCAACAAGCTGGCGTTCGAAGGTCTGCAGAATGTCGTGAAGCGCCAGGTCGAGATCCTGCGTCAGACCATCGACGAAGTCGCCCAGGTGTCCAAGGACTTCGCCGAGCCCGGCACGCCCCAGGACAAGGCCGCCAAGCAGACCGAATTCGCCAAGGAGGCCTTCGAGCGCGCCCTGAGCAACGCCCGCGAGCTGTCCGAGATGATCACCAAGGCGAATGCCGAGGCGTTCGACCTGCTGAACAAGCGCTTCACCCAGAGCCTCGACGACGCCCGCGAGCTGTTCGCCAAGGCCGGCAAGAAGTAAGACGGCCTTTCCGTCGACCGAAAAATGAACGGCCGCCCCAGGGTTGGGGCGGCCGTTTTGTTTGACCGCCGGGGGGAAACTACTTCGCGGCGGCGATGGCGGCGTCGTAATCGGGCTCCTGGGCGATCTCGGGCACCAGTTGGGTGTAAGCGATCTTGCCGCCCTTGATCACCACCACGGCGCGGGCCAGCAGACCGGCCAGCGGGCCGTCGACGATCTTGACGCCGTAGCGGTCGCCAAAGCCCTTGTCGCGCAGGTCGGACACCGACTGGACGCGCTCCAGGCCCTCGGCGCCGCAGAAGCGCTTGTGGGCGAACGGCAGGTCGGCCGAGGCGCACAGCACCGCCACGGAGCCCAGCTTGTCCAGCTCGGCGTTGAAACGGCGGACCGAGGCGGCGCAGACCGGCGTGTCGATGCTGGGGAAAATGTTCAGAACGACCGTCTTGCCGGCGAAGCTGTCGAGGCCGATATCGGCCAGATCCACGCTGGTCAGGGTGAAGGCGGGGGCGGCGGTGCCGACCGCCGGCAGGCTGCCATTGGTGTTGATGGGGTTGCCCTTGAGGGTGATGGTGGCCATGAGTCCAACCTCTGGTTTCGAGTTTGCGGGGGAAGGACTCTGCCCGATGCGGCGCCGTCAGGCAACCGCTTGCTCTTCATGCCAGATGGGACGATCAGGACTCTCAGCCCTCGCGGTCTTCGCGGCGTTTCATGGCCGACCACACGATCCAGATCGTGATCGGCGGGGC
The DNA here is from genome assembly GCF_903853455.1 of uncultured Magnetospirillum sp. Lineage (GTDB taxonomy): Bacteria > Pseudomonadota > Alphaproteobacteria > Rhodospirillales > Magnetospirillaceae > Phaeospirillum. Next base: position 23,327 of record NZ_CAINTR010000179.1, on the reverse strand, counting down.
GCACATCAGCAGGATGCGGTCGAGCGCCACGGCGAATCCCCAGCGTTCCCCGTTCAGCAGCAGTTGCTGCTTGCACTCGAATCGCTTCTGGAAGCTACCCTCGCAGGTGCGCATGCGGTCCTGCATGGCCTTGGAGGTATGGTTGTCGAAGATCTCCGGCGGCATGTCTCCGAACAGGATCCAGCCCGACACTCCCAGCCAAGCCAGGCAGGCCAGCGTCACCACGACGTCGCCGAGCCGCCGGGAAGAGTGGTGGCGGCGGCGGCGGCGCTCGGCCCGGTCTGCGGAAAAATACAGCGACATCTGGGACATGGGCTCGGTTCCTGCGGAAGATCCACCCTAGCAGCCCGGAGTTAAGGGAGGATTAAACCGGTTTCCGCCGCTGGCCCGGCGAGGCCGGTCATTGGTATGGTGGTTCCCAAACCGGTTGACGGCGACCACTTGTCCGTGATGCTGTCCGGCAGTTTTTCCCGAGGTTGGCGATGCCCAGTAAGCCCGGCAGCATTCAGAGCATCGAGTTGGACCTGTTCATCGAGGCCGTGGCGCGCCGCCATGGCCTCGACTTCCGCAATTACGCCCGGGCGTCGCTCCGGCGTCGGGTGGTCGGATTGGCGCACAAGCTGGGCTGCGCCAGCATCGCCGAACTGCTGCCGCGCGTCTTGCATGACGACGAATTGCTGCCGGAGATCCTGACCGGCCTGTCGGTGCCGGTGACCAGGATGTTTCGCGACCCGCCGGTATTCAGGGCCATGGTCGAGACGCTGCGGGGGGCCGCCCTGCCCAGCCTCACCGTCTGGCAAGCGGGCTGCGCCACCGGCGAGGAGGTCTACTCCCTGGCCATTCTGCTGGAGGAGGCCGGGCTGTTGCGCAACACCCGGATCTTTGCCACCGACATCAACGGCACCGCCCTGGCCAAGGCCGAGGCCGGCGTCTTTCCGGCCAGGATGATCGACGACAACGGGGAAGCTTACGCCCAGGCGGGGGGAACGGGCGACCTGGCGTCCTATTTCAGTCGGGAGAGGGGCGCCGTCACGGTCGCCGCCGCCCTCAGTGACCACATCACCTTCTTTCACCATAATCTGGTGTCGGACCGGGGGTTCTGCGCGGCCAACCTGGTGGTCTGCCGCAACGTGCTGATCTATTTCGACCGTCAGCTTCAGGATCGGGTCCTGGGGTTGCTTGAGGCCAGCCTGCTGGAGGGCGGCTTTCTGTGCCTCGGCAGCAAGGAGAACATCGTCTTCTCCGCCGTGGCGCCTCGCTTCGCCGTGATGGACGCCGCGTTGCGCCTGTACCGCAAGCGCGCGGGGTCGGCGTGATTGTCCGGGGCGTCTTTTTTGCCATCGATACTATACCTTAGAAATAGATTGTTAACACCATAGAGGTAAGAGTATCAATTCAGTAATTGACTACCGGTTTATCTATGGCTAGAAAGACTCTAAGCTCTCGGGCGGCCCGCTTCGGGGAGGAAGCGTGACCAGCCCCTGAAAAATTGGGGGGGACCATGCGGATTTCCATTCGACTGCGACTGATCGTGGTGACGGCGTTGTGTGGCGTGGTGGCGGTGGTGCTGGCCAGTCTGTTCCAGACCCGGCACGACCTGCTCGACGACCGCGAGATCAAGACCCGTCATATCGTCGAGGTCGGGACATCCATGCTGTCCTGGTTCGAGGAGCAGGAGAAATCCGGCCACATGACCCGGGACGAGGCGCAAGCCGCCGCCCTGGCGGCCATGGACCACCTGCGCTACGAAGGCAGCGAATATCTGTGGGTCCACCGGTTGGCGGATTCCACCATGCTGGCCCACCCCAACCGCAAGCTGATCGGCACCGCCGTCGCCGATATGAAGGACCCCGACGGGCTGCTGGTATTCCAGGAGTTCAACAGGGTCGTGCGGGAGCAGGGCAAGGGCTTCATCTACTATCTGTGGCCGAAGCCGGGCCAAACCGAACCGGTGCGCAAGCTGTCCTACGTCCAAGGCTTCGCCCCCTGGGGCTGGGTGATCGGCAGCGGCATCTACATCGACGACGTGGGCGCCGTCTTCCGCGCCCGTGCCGTGAGTTTCGGAGCGGCTGGCCTGGCCATCCTGGTGCTGGTGTGGCTGATCGCCGTCAAGGTCGGCCGCGGCATCAGCCGGCCGCTGGGCGACGTCACCGCCATTCTCGACCGTCTCAGCAACGACGAGAAGGGTGTCGAGGTTCTCCATATCAACCGCAAGGACGAGATCGGGGCGCTGGCGCGGGGGTTGTTGGTGTTCCGCGCCCATATCGAGCATGCCGCCGAGGAGGCGGCGGAGAAGGTCAAGCGGCAGGAGGCCGATCTGGCCCGCCAACGCCGGCTGGAGAAACTGACGGCCGCGTTCGACGCCAAGGTCACCGGCGTGGTCAAGTCGGTCAGCGCCGCCGCGACCCAGATGCAGGTGACCAGCCAGTCCATGTCGGCCATCGCCGAGCAGACCAGCCAGCAATCCTCCACCGTGGCGGCGGCGGCCAACGACGCCGCCATGAGCGTCCAGACGGTGGCGGCGGCGACCGAGGAACTGCACGCTTCCGAGGCCGAGATCGCCCGGCAGGTGGAAGTTTCCACCTCCTGCGCCCGCACCGCCGTCGAAGAGGCCGGCCGCAGCAGCGAGATCGTCGGCGGCCTGACCGCCGCCGCCGGACGGATCGGCGAAGTGGTCAAGCTGATCAACGACATCGCGGCCCAGACCAATCTGCTGGCGCTCAACGCCACGATTGAAGCGGCCAGGGCGGGCGAAGCCGGCAAGGGCTTCGCCGTGGTCGCCAACGAGGTCAAGACCCTGGCCAACCAGACGTCTCGGGCCACCGAGGAAATCTCGTCGCAAATCATGGAGGTTCAGTCCGCCGCCAGCCAGGCGGCCGACGCCATCGCCGCCATCGTGCGCACCATCAGCGACATCGACAATATTTCATCGACGGTGGCCCTGGCGGTGGAGCAGCAGGCGGCGGCGACCACCGAGATCGCCCGCAGCATCGAGCAGGCGTCGTCCAGCACGACGGAAGTGTCCAGCAACATCTCCGATGTCAGCGACGCGGCCCGCACCGCCGGCATCACCGCCGGCGAGGTTCTGGCGGCGGCCAGCGAGTTGAACCGCCAAGCCGACGATCTGCGCCACGAGGTGGAAAGCTTCCTGGCCTCCATCCATGGCGACGACGACCGGCGCCCCCATCTGGCGCTGGCGGCGGAATAGCCGGCATCGCCCGTCGAATCAGCCTGCCGTAAATACCGGCCTCGGGATGTCTTGAATCCTGGGGCCGGCATAACACCTATTCCATAATCTCATGATGCGTTCCCTCGGCGTCGTCCCGGACAAGCGGTGGGCGGTCGCGGACGGGTACGCGGCTGGTCTGCCATGCCCGGGGTGTTCCCCGGAGGTGCTGCGTTTGCGAAGGCGGATTAGGTTGTTTCTTGGTGTCGTTCAAATCGCGGACGAGGATTTGACGGCTTTTCCAAAGTAGACGGCCCCGCAAACCAAGTTGACCGGTCCGCGCTTGTTGCAGTGCAAAAGGCGGGAGCAAGAGCAGGTGCCGTTGGACATTGCCCTAAAGTGGTAATACAAATTAAAAAGGCAGGGGAATCGGCAAGGAGGGCGTATTCATGAGTACGGCTATCTCTAAACTGGCTTGGCTCGCGACCGCAGTGGTCGGAGCCTTGGCACTCGGCATCGTCGGCTTCGAGCGCGGCGAGAACGTCAACGCCGTCTGGCTGGTCGTGGCAGCGGTGTGCACCTACTTCATCGCCTATCGCTTCTACGGACTGTTCATCGGCGAGAAGGTGATGCGGGTGGACCCGACGCGGGTGACGCCCGCCGTCCGCTACAACGACGGCCTCGACTATGTCCCCACCAACAAATATGTGCTGTTCGGCCACCATTTCGCTGCCATCGCCGGCGCCGGCCCGTTGGTGGGCCCGGTACTCGCGGCCCAGATGGGCTATCTGCCCGGAACGTTGTGGATCCTGGCGGGCGTGGTGTTTGCCGGCGCGGTTCAGGATTCCATGGTGCTGTTCATGTCGACGCGGCGCGACGGGCGTTCGCTGGGCGACATGATCCGCTCCGAGATGGGACCGGTGGCCGGCGGCATCGCCCTGGTGGGCGTGCTGATGATCATGATCATCATCCTGGCGGTTCTGGCCCTGGTGGTGGTCAAGGCGCTGACCGGCAGCCCGTGGGGCACCTTCACCGTGATGGCCACGGTGCCGATCGCCCTGATCATGGGCGTCTATTCCCGCTTCATCCGGCCGGGCCGCATCGGCGAGATGAGCCTGATCGGCTTCGTGCTGCTGATGAGCGCGCTGGTCTACGGCCAGAATGTGGCCGAGAGCCCCGATCTGGCGCCGCTGTTCACCTATAAGGGCGAGGCGCTGGCCCTGATCCTGATCGGCTACGGCTTCGTCGCCTCGGTGCTGCCGGTGTGGCTGCTGCTGGCGCCGCGGGACTATCTGTCGACCTTCCTCAAGATCGGCGCCATCATCTGTCTGGCGCTGGGTATCGTGGTCGTGATGCCCAACCTCAAGATGCCGGCGGTCACCCGCTTCATCGACGGCACCGGCCCGGTGTTCTCGGGCTCGCTGTTCCCGTTCCTGTTCATCACCATCGCCTGCGGCGCGGTGTCCGGGTTCCACGCTCTGATCTCGTCGGGCACCACGCCCAAGATGCTGGAGACCGAGACCCAGATTCCGCTCATCGGCTATGGCGGCATGTTGATGGAAAGCTTCGTCGCCATCATGGCCATGGTGGCGGCCAGCATCATCGAGCCCGGCATCTACTTCGCCATGAACAGCCCGGCGGGCCTGATCGGGGCCGACGCGGTCAAGGCGGCGGCGGTGATCAGCAGTTGGGGCTTCGCCGTCACGCCCGAGATGCTGTTGGAAGCGGCCAAGGACGTGGGTGAAACCACCATCCTGTCGCGGGCGGGCGGTGCGCCGACCCTGGCGGTGGGCATGGCCCAGATCTTCTCCGGCGTCGTCGGCGGCAAGGCGATGATGGGCTTCTGGTACCACTTCGCCATCCTGTTCGAGGCCCTGTTCATCCTGACGGCGGTGGATGCCGGCACGCGGGCCTGCCGCTTCATGGTCCAAGACATGATCGGCGCGGTGATGCCGTCGTTCCGGGCCACCAAATCCTGGGGCAACAACCTGATCGCCACCGGCATCGCCGTGGCCATGTGGGGCTACATCCTCTACACCGGCGTCATCGATCCGCTGGGCGGCATCAACACCCTGTGGCCGCTGTTCGGCATCGCCAACCAGATGCTGGCCGGCGTGGCGCTGATCATGTGCACGGTGGTTCTGTTCAAGATGAAGCGCGAGCAATATGCCTGGGTTACCATCGTGCCGGCGGTGTGGTTGCTGATCTGCACCCTGACCGCCGGGTTGCAGAAGGTGTTCCACGACAGTCCCGCCATCGGCTTCCTGGCCCAAGCCAAGAAGTTCGGTGCCGCGATCGCCGAGGGCAAGGTCCTGGGTCCGGCCAAGACCATGGACCAGATGAACCAGATCGTCTTCAACGCCTATGTGGATGCCACCCTGGCCTTCGGCTTCGTCCTGGTGGTGGTGGCGGTCCTGGTCTATGGCGTCATTTCGGTCGTGAAGGCCCGTAAATCCGACAAACCGACCGCCATCGAAGTGGGCGGCGGGGAGGTGAAGCATGCCTGATTTCAAGACCATGTTCGGCCACCTGAAGCATGCCAGTCGCATGCTGGTGGGGATGCCCGACTACGACAATTACGTGGCGCACCATACGGCGCACCACCCGGACACTCCGGTGATGTCGTACGAGGAATTCTTCCGCAACCGCCAGGATTCGCGGTATGGCGGAGGCCCCGGCAAGATCAGCCGCTGCTGCTGAGTTCGCCGCGGATGGACGGATCCTGGTCCCGGTGAGGCCAACTCGCCGGGGCCGGGCCATGTCCGCAAGGCGCCGGACCGTGTCGGCGCCTTCAGCCTTGGGTGCAATCCCACAACTTTGTCATGGGTATCTCGGCGGAAATCAGGGGCCTTCCGGCTTCAGGTGAAGCGACGCCTCGGGCGCGCGGCCGGCAAGCCAGCGGCGGCCCAGGTCGGGGTCGCGCACCAGGGTATGGACGGCGGCGACCATTTCCAACGCCACCGCCGCCTTGACGGCATGGCGATGCATCACGTCGATGACGCCGGACAGGGCGCTGTCATAGATGCGCGACGGGGTGTCGAGGAAGACCGCCTTGAGGCTGCCCTGCTTCAGCTTCTCGCGCATGGCGTCGAGATCCTCGTAGCAGGCGATGCAGAAATCGCGGTCGATGGAATAGACGCCGCGGCAGCGCAACGGCCGCACCGCGTAGACCATGCAGCGGCCATCGACCCCGAGGAAGGCGCAAGCCACCCGGGCCTTGGCCCGCTCCAGCGTCGTCAGGCCGCGCGTCCGCTGGTCGGTGGTCGCCAGGCGATGCTCGAAGGCCTGGCGCTCGGCATCGGGCCGGGAAGCCACATGGGCGGCCAGGCGCACCGCTTCCGGCACCGAGACGCCCAATTGCTGGTGACAACACCAGCCGCAGCCGGAGGCGCAGGCGGCGACCGGGGCGGTGCGGAGGTAATCGACGCCGCGCCGTCTCGCCTCCCAGGACGCGTCGGCTTGGCGAAACACCTCGTCCATGGCGGCGCAAACCGCCGCCGGATCCGGCTTGGGCCAGCAGGGGGCGAGCAGGGCGGAGACCTGCTCGGACAGGAAATCTTTGGACTGGGTCAGCATGGCCGCCGAGCCTAGACTTCCGGGCCGCATTTTGCAATCCTGGGGGTGTGACCGGGCTCGAAGGATTCCCCATGCTGAAGACCGTTTCGACCGCCGTTTTCGGCGTCAGCCTGCTCGTCATCATGATCAATTCGGTGTTGGACAGCCGGGCCGACGTCTTTGTCGGCGGGATCGTCATCGGCACCTTGGCCGTGGCGGTCATCGCGTTCCTGGACCGCAAGGCCAAGGCGCCGCCCGCCTCGCCGGCCGAGGAGATCCTGCGCTGGACGCGGGAACGCGACAACCTGCGGCGGTCGCTGGACAACGCCCGCGCCGAGGCGGCCGACGACCGCGTCGCCTTCCTCGAACCCAGGCTGGCCGAGGCGGAAGGCAAGCTCCGGAAATTGGGGGGGTGAAAGCCGGCGAACCTTGAGATGTTGGAGGGCCCCTTGTCCATCTTCCGGAAAATCCTGCTGGCATTCGTCTGTATCGTGGTCGCCGGGGTTTCGACCTGGCTGCGATACGGCAATGTGGAGGCCGCGCGGCAATGGCTGTCGAGCCGGCCGCCGCCGAGGGTCGAGGCCTCCGTTCCCGCAGCATCCCAGGAAGAGGTTCTGCCTTTCCACGCGGCCTATGCCGGCACCAATGCCGCGTCGCGCGACAGCGTGATGGTGCTTCATTTCCGCCGTCCCGACAGTCCGGACGAGACCATGGCGAAAGTCGCCGTCAAGGTGCTCGACGCCGACGGCGTTGTTCGGAAGGAGGTCAGCGTCTGGGGCGCCTTTCGCCATGACGCGTCCCTGGGCGCCTCCATCGCCCGCTTCACCATCGGTACCTTCCCGCCCGGCACCTACAGCATCGCCGCCGATATCGGCTCGCGGCAGGCGCTCGGCGTCAGGCGGGCCGCCATCGAGTTCGCGGCCATGGATGCCGAACCGGTCTGGGCCGACCTCGCCAAGGCGAAATAGGCCTTAAACCAAAATGCGTTGATCGAAACCGATCAACGCCGCCCTCAATCGGCGGGCGGGCGCGAGCGCCCTTGCCTCCCGCGCCATGAGGCGCGCGGCCCCTTGGGCCTAACCAAGGCACGATGAGTTCCGCTCATCGCGGCTTGGTCTTACATGGGTGGCTTGACGCCGTCGCGTTCCACCACCACCCGCGAGGTGGTCAGGCGGCCGTCGGAGGCGGCGGTGGCGGGGGTGTAGACCGCCAGCCCGACCCGGAGGTCGCCGCGTTCGGCCGGCACGAAGGTGACGACCGGCACATCCGGGGCGACCGTGACTTTGGTGGTGCCGCCCTTGTAGGACAGTTGCAGCTCTTGGCCTGACTTGGCGGTGACCACCGCGTCCACATTGGCGTTGGTCATGCTGCTGCCCGGTTGCAGGTCCCAGTCGTAATGGCCCTCGCCGGTGCCGCGCATATTCTCTGGAAAGACCACCACTTCCAGCGCCGTCAGGCCGCCGTCGCGGCCCGGCACCGCGGCGGTGCCGATGAAGCTGCCGGGGCCGATGGCCGCCAGGCTCGAGGCCTGGAGGGCGGAAATCTTGGCGTCATCCTTCAGCGTCACCGTCACGTGGCCGCCATCCCGCGTGGCGATGGTGAGGGCGCCGCCGTCCATCGCCGCGATGGTGCCGCGCAGGCGGGTGACGGTGGCGGTCTGGGCGAGGGCGTCGCCGCCCAGAACGAGGACGGCGATGATCGAAACGATGGTCCAGCGCATGACGGTCTCTCCCGGTCGGTTCTTCTGTTTCCCCCATATGGGGAGGCCGGGGCTATGATGTCCCCCCGAATTGGGATATATCGCTCGTCCAGGTCGGTGCCCCTTCCCACGGGGCGCTGTCGGCCTGACCCTCCGGTGTGATCTCCGCCATGGACATATTCGCGATTCCCCACCTTCATGACCTGGGCCAAGCGGCGCTCGGCGGCGTGCTGATCGGCGTCGCCGCCGGCGGGCTGCTGCTCGGCAACGGCCGCATCGCCGGCATCAGCGGCCTGTTCGCCAGCCTGATCGGGCGGTGGCGGACCACCTGGAAGGAGGATCTCCTCTTCCTGGTGGGGCTGCCGTTGGGCGGGTTGGTGTTCCGGGCATGGCACGGGGAGTTTCATCTGCTCCTTCCCGCCTCTCCCTGGGTGTTGGTCGCCGCCGGCCTTCTGGTCGGGTTCGGCACCCGCATGGCCAACGGCTGCACCAGCGGCCACAGCGTCTGCGGCCTGGCCCGGCTGTCGCGCCGCTCGCTGATCGCGACGCTTGTGTTCATGGCCGCCGCCATGGCGACGGTAGCCGGGATGAAAGCGCTATGAGTATCTGGAAGCAGGTCATCGGCCTGGGCAGCGGCCTCGCCTTCGGACTCGGGTTGGCGGTCTCGGGCATGGCCGATCCGGCCAAGGTTCTGGGCTTCCTGGACATCTTCGGTGCGTGGGACCCCAGTCTGGCGGGCGTGATGGCGTCGGCCATTCCGGTGACCTTCGTCTTCTACCGCTTGGCCAGGGGGCGGGACGAATCCCTGACCGGGGCATCGTTCCCGTCGCCGCCGTCCCAGGTGGTGGACCGCTCCCTGATCCTGGGCTCGCTGATTTTCGGAATCGGCTGGGGGCTTGTCGGCCTTTGCCCCGGGCCGGCGCTCGAGGCGCTGGTGTTCGACGGGCGGGCCTTGATCTTCGTGGCGGCCATGGCGGTCGGGATGCTGGCCTACAAGGGCCTCGCGCGGATCACGGCCTAGGCGGTCCGCCCTATTTGACCGAGACCGGTCGGGTTGCTACGGTGCTGGTCGCGGCGATCAGGAGGGATGGACCATGCGATTTCACGGGATGAAGCCGGCATGAGCGGCAGCCGCTTCCGCCTTCCCCGCGCTCCCGGCTTCGAGACCCTGAGTCTGCATGCCGGCCAGCATCCCGATCCGGTCCATGGCGCCCGGGCGGTGCCCATCTACCAGACCACCTCCTACGTCTTCGCCGACACCGGCCATGCCGCCGCCTTGTTCGACCTGGAACAGGCCGGGCATATCTACAGCCGGATCTCCAACCCCACCACGGCGGTGCTGGAGGAGCGGGTGGCGGCGTTGGAGGGCGGCATCGGCGCTGTCGCCACCGCCTCGGGCCAGGCGGCGCTGCATCTCGCCATCGCCACCCTGATGGGCCAGGGCGGCCACATCGTCGCCTCGGCCTCGCTGTATGGCGGCACCGTCAACATGCTGGCCCATACCCTGCCGCGGTTCGGCATCACCACCAGCTTCGTCAAACCCCGCGACCTGGAGGGCTTCAAGGCCGCCATTCGCCCGGAGACCCGGCTGGTGCTGGGCGAGACCATCGGCAATCCCGGCCTGGAAGTACTCGACATCCCGGTGGTGGCGGCAATCGCCCACCAAGCGGGGCTGCCGCTGATGATCGACAACACCTTCGCCACCCCCTATCTGTGCCGGCCGCTGGACCTGGGGGCCGATCTGGTCATGCATTCGCTGACCAAATGGATCGGCGGCCACGGCACCTCCATCGGCGGCATCGTCGTCGATGGCGGCGGGTTCGACTGGCGGGCCTCGGGCAAGTTCCCGACGCTGACCGAGCCCTATGCCGGCTATCACGGCTTGGTCTTCGACGAACAGTTCGGCCCCGCCGCCTTCGTCATGCGCGCCCGCACCGAGGGGCTGCGCGATTTCGGCGCCTGCCTGTCGCCCACCAACGCCTTCAACCTGTTGCAGGGGGTCGAGACCCTGTCCTTGCGCATGCGCCGGCATGTGGAGAACACCGCGACGGTCATCGCCTTCCTCGCCGCCAACGCCGCCGTCGCCTGGGTGTCGCATCCGACCCGGCCCGACCATCCCGACCATGCCCTGGCCAGCCGGCTGCTGCCCCGGGGGGCCGGCTCCATCGTCAGTTTCGGCATCAAGGGCGGGCGCGAGGCCGGACGCAAATTCATCGAGGCGCTGAGGCTGGCCTCGCATCTGGCCAATGTGGGCGACGCCAAGACCCTGGTCATCCACCCCGCCAGCACTACCCACCAGCAGATGGATTCCGCGCAACTGGCGGCGGCGGGAGTGGGCGAGGACATAGTGCGCCTGTCGGTGGGCATCGAGGACCCGGACGACATCCTGGCCGACCTTGGTCAGGCCCTGAAAGTGGCGGCCAAGCCATGAGCGAATTCGTCGTCCGGGGAGAGCGCATCTTCGCCGCCCATGGCGGCCGGGGCTTCGACCCGACCCTGCCGGCCCTGGTCCTGGTCCACGGCGCCGGCATGGACCACAGCGTCTGGGCCTTGCAGTCGCGCGCCCTCGCCGGTCACGGCCGCGCCGTATTGGCCATCGACCTGCCCGGCCACGGCCGTTCCGAGGGTGAGGCGCTGGCTTCCATCGCGGCGCTCGCCGACTGGCTGGCCGAATTCATCGTCGCCGCCGGGCTGAGTTCGGCGGTGGTCGCCGGCCATTCCATGGGGGCGCTGGCGGCGCTGGAACTGGCGGCGCGCCATCCCGAGCGGGTTCAAGCCCTGGTCCTGATCGGGGCCGCCGCCGTCATGCCGGTGCATCCCGACCTGATCGCCGCCGCCGCCGAGGAACCCGCGGCGGCGGTGGCCATGATCACCGCCTGGGGCTTTTCCGCCGCCGCCGCCCTGGGGGGCAGCCCGGCGCCGGGGTTGTGGCTGAGCGGGGGCGGCAAGCGATTGCTGGAGCGGTCCCGCCCCGGCGTGCTGCACACCGACCTTGTCGCCTGCGACGCCTATGCGGGAGGCGACACGGCGGCTCGCCGGGTGGCCTGCCCCGCCCTGGTGGTGGCGGGCGGTGCCGACCGCATGGCGCCGGCCTCGGCGGGCATCGCCCTGGCCGCCGCCATTCCCGGCGGCCGGGCGGTGGGGCTGGACGGTGCCGGCCACATGCTGATGGCCGAGCGTCCCGACGCCGTGCTGGACGCCCTGCTGACCATAGGCTGACCGGTCGGTCTACTCGGACGCCCCCAATCCGCCGGCCATCGGCCAAGGTCCGGGGAGGGCGGCGTCGCCCTCACCCAGCGGCCGTTGGACCATGACGCTGTCGCTCCAGCGGCCGAACTTGAAGCCGACCGATTTCAACAGTCCGACCCGCTCGAAGCCGCAGGCCTCGTGCAGGCGCAGCGACGCCGCGTTGGTGCTGTCGATATAGCCGATCATTTGGAAATAGCCGGCCAGGGCGCAGGCATCGATCAGGGCGGGCAGGAGGATGCGGCCGATGCCGGCATGCAGGAAGTCGCCGTGGATGTAGATGGAGTGCTTGAGGGTGTAGCGATAGGCGGGACGCTTGCGGAACGGTACCGCATAGGCATAGCCGGCGACGATGCCGCCCAACTCGGCGACCAGATGGGGCAGCCGGCTTTTGCGCATGGTCTTGCGCCGCTGCTTCAGGTCCTCGGCGCGCAGCGGCTCGGCCTCGTAGGCGCCCAGGTCGCCCACGCCCTGCTGGATGTGGTGGCTGTAGATGTCCAGCATGGCGGGGACATCGTCGTCGGTGGACGGACGGATGAGGATGGTCTGCGACGTTATCTGCATGCTTCGGATGCGGCCCTATTCCTTGGCGACATAGGTGTAGAAGCGGGTCGACCCGTCCGATTCGATCTCGCGGTAGAGCCCCTGGATCTCGGCCTCGAAGCCGGGAAACAGGTTGGCGCTACGCTCGAACATCTTCAGGTAGTCGAGCATGGGCTTGGCGCGTTCGCACAGCCGCTCGCCGGGAATGATGGTGGCGATACCGGGGGGATAGACCACCCACAGCGTGGTGGCGATGCGCCCGTCGATCTGGTCGATGGGCAGGTAGTCCACCTGGTTGCGGGTCAGCATCCGGACCGCGTCGTTGGGCCGCATCACCATTTCGGGCCGGTGTTCCGGCGCGAACTGGGCCCTCTGCAAGGCGCTGACATTGACGTTGCGGAAGAAGGCGTGCATGTCGGCGCACAGGTCCTGGATGCGCCGGCCGCGATAGTGTTGGGGGCGGCGCTGGACGAATTCGGGGATGGCGTCCTCCAGCAGCGCATTCTCGTCGTGGCGGCGCTTGAAGGCGACCAGGGTGCTGAGAAGCGTTCCCGCCTTGCTCGACTCGACGCCGGGGGTGAGCAGGAACAGCAGCGAGTTCAGGTCGTTCTTCTCGGGAACCACCCGGTTCTCGCGCAGATATTGGGCCACCACCGGGGCGGGAATGCCGTAATCGGCATAGGCGCCAGTCCGGCGGTCGAAGCCGGGCGTCAGCAAGGTCAGCTTGTTGGGGTCGGTCATGGCGTAGCCACGCTGGGTGACGTTCTTGAAGCCATGCCATTGGGCGCCGGGGGTGAACTCCCAATAGCGCGGATCGGCGGCGAGAATGTCGGTGGGCAGATCCTCCCACGCCATGTCGGTGGCCAGGGCCTCGTCCTTGTCGGAGCGCAGGGCGACCCTGTCGGGGACGAAGGGTTCGAAGAACCAGTGCCGCGCCGGATCCTTTTCCTTCTCGATGAATTCCCGTTTGATCGCCCGGATCTTCTTGCGCAACTCGATGCCGAGACAGACGGTGTCGTCCCACAGCACCTCGCCCGAACGTCCCCGCATCATCTGCGCCCCCACGTCCAGCGACGCGAACAGCGGATAGAACGGTGAGGTCGAGGCGTGCAGCATGAAGGTTTCGTTGAAACGGCGATGCTCGATCCGACGGGGCTGGCCCTTGATGTGGCGGTCGCGGACATGGATCTGCGAGGCCTGGGAGAAGCCCGCCATCTGCTTGTGGGTGGACTGGGTCGAGATGATGCCGGGGGCGTCCTCGCCCAGGTTCTTCAGCCCCATGGCGAAGCATCCCCGGAACAGCGGATGGAATTTCATGAATCCGGCCCAGGCTTCGTCGAACAGGATGTAGTCGCAAAGATGACCGATCCGCTCCAGGATCATCTCGGCGTTGTAGATGGTGCCGTCATAGGTGCACTGCTCGATGACCGCGACGCGGAAGGGCCGCTTGCGCTTCCAGGCGTCGGGATCCTTGATCAGGGGATTGGCGCGGATCTTCTGGCGGATGGCCTCCTCGTCGAACGCCTCGGTGTAGATGGGGCCGATCAGTCCCTGGGCGTTGCGGTCGGTCTCCAGGAAGACGGGAATGCCGCCGCCCAGCAGCAGGGCGCCGTGATGGGCCGCCTTGTGGTTGTTGCGGTCGAACAGGACCAGATCGTCCTCGGCCACCAGGGCCGACAGCACGATCTTATTGGAGGCCGAGGTGCCGTTGAGGACGAAATAGGTTTTTTCGGCCCCGAAGATGACGGCGGCTTCCTTCTGCGCCTGGAGGGCGGGACCTTCGTGGATCAGCAGGTCGCCCAGTTCCAGCACGGAATTGTCCAGGTCGTCGCGGAATACCGCCTCGCCCAGATGCTCGACGAAAATCCGTCCGATGGGGCTGCGGTTGTAGAAGATGCCGCCGTTATGGCCGGGACAGGTCCAAAGCTGGTTGCCCTCCTCGGCGTAGTCCACCAGGGCGCCGAAGAAGGGCGTCTTCAGGGTCTCGGCGAATTGCTTCAGCCGGCTGACCAGATTCTTGGCGATGAACTCGGGGGTTTCCTCGGCCAGGAAGACATAGCCGTCGATATAGTCGAGGACGTCCACCGGGATATCCTCGAAGCGCTCGCCGCGCATCAGGATGACGATGGGCATTTCCAGGCCGCGCCGGCGCATCAGGTTGATCAGGGCGGTGGCTTCGCTGCCCACGCCGCCCTTGCCCCAATCCACCAGGACGCAGCCGATGGCGGCGTCGGTCTGGACGGCGATTTCCGCATCCTCGATCCGCCGCGCCCGCACCACTTCGAAGCCCAGATGCTCGACCTGGGTGATGATCTGCTGGACCCGTACGCCCTCCAGATCGTCGTTGTCGAAAGCGGGAGCGCAGACCAGAAATGTTAACCGCCGAAAAAATTCCATCAGACGTCCCTTTCCGCTCGCTCGCTTCGCCCGCACACATAATACCGACGAGCCGCCGAAGCGACTCGTCTATACGTCCCTCAGTCGCCGGGCGGGCCACATCCGTGGCCCTTGGCTTTCGCCACACGAGTGGCGGCGGCCTTCGGCCTTGCCTCCAAGCGAATGACTGCGGTCCTTCGCTCGTCGGTATAACGGGGCTTGGCCCCCCACTCCATGATTCGAGCGGGCTGACACAGAACTTTCATAGGGCATTGCTCCCGGAATTCAATGCCATTTCGGTATGGTCGACGCGCGGGAGGTGGCGAAGGCCTCCGTCCGGCCGTATCATTGTGCGATGCAGCATTCGAGGGCGACGCCATGTTCCTGCGCTGGCTTAAACCACACGGCGATCCGCCGCTGCCGCTTCGCTCCCATTTGGGGCTGGGGCTTCAAGGCGGCGGCGTCCACGGCGCCTTCGCCTGGGGGGTGCTGGACCGTCTGTTGGAGGAGCCGCGCTTCGCTCCCGTGGCCATCAGCGGCGCCAGCGCCGGGGCGCTGAACGCCGCCGTGCTGGCCGCCGGCCTGGCCGAGGGCGGACGGGACGGCGCCAAGGCAGCCCTGGCCGCGCTGTGGTCCGGCGTCGCCGACATGGCGTTTCTCAAACTGCTGGGGACACCGGGCGCGTATCTGCATCTGGATCTGATGACCCGCTTGATTTCGCCCTACCAGTTCAACCCGCTCAACATCAATCCCCTGCGCGATCTGCTGACCGGCCTGATCGATTTCGAGCGGTTGCGCCGGCTCCGGCCGGTCACGTTGTTCCTGTCGGCCACCAATGTCCGCACCGGAGCGTCGCGCATCTTCCGCGAAGACGAGGTCAGCGTGGATGTCCTGCTGGCCTCGAGCTGCCTGCCCTACCTGCATCATCCGGTGGAGATCGAGGGCGACAGCTATTGGGACGGCGGCTTTTCCGCCAATCCGCCGCTGCTTCCCCTGGCGCTGGATACCGCCTGCCGTTCGCTGTTGCTGGTCAAGCTGACCCCCGACAACGAGGCGACCGTGCCGGTGACGGCCCAACCCATCGCCACGCGGATGAAGCGGCTGCTGTTCAACGCGCCGCTGCTGCGGGATCTGGAGGCGCTGGCGCGGATGCAGGCCCGGCTGCGCCAGTCCCGCTGGCTGGTTCGTGGCCTTGTGCGCCTGCGCGACCTGGATCTGGCCGCCATCACCATCACCAGCGCCTTGATGGACCCGGACATCCGCCCGACCGATCTCATCGGCCACCTTCACGCCGCCGGGCGCCTCGCCGCCGAGGACATGCTGGCGAGCCAGGGGATCTGAGGCAGGTAACAGAAGTGCAACTTGCCGCCTACCCCCACGGTTTGTACCGTCTGTGCGCCCCAAGCCGGGACGACGGAGGATGCTAACGTGTTGCAGAATTTCTGGATTGGAACCGATTTCGCGAATCTCCTGCATTCGCTGACCGGCGCGAATGCCAATGTGCAGGCGCTGCTTGAAAGCCAGCAGAAGAACATCAAGGCGCTGGAGGAGGCCAACCAGCACGCCATCGAGGCCTTTCACGCCGTCTTCACCCGTCAGAACGAAATCCTGCATTCCGCCATCCAGGAGACATCCGAGGCTTTGGCGAAGATCTCGTCCGGCGACGCCAACGACGTCCTTGCCCGGCAGACCGCCGTCGCCCAGGCGGCTACCGAGCGTACGCTGGGCAATCTGCGCGAGGTCTCCGAGATGATCGTCAACGCCTCCCAGAAGGCCGGCCAGGTCTTGAACAAGCGCTTCAACGAGAATCTCGAAGAGTTGAAGGCGCTGACGCAGAAGACGTAGGCCGTCAGGCCGCCTTGATCCCGCTCAGGAAGCCTTCCACCGAGCCGCGCAGCTTTTCGCTCTGATGGGAGAGGGTGCCGGCCGCCGATTGGACGCCGACCGCCATTTGACCGGTGCTGTCGGCGGCTTCGACCACCTGGACGATGTTGTGGGCGACTTCGCGGGTGCCGACGGCCGCCTGTTCGACGTTGCGTACCACGTCCTGCATGGCGGCGCCCTGCTCCTCGACGGCGCCGGCGATGGCCGAGGACATCTCGCTGATCTCGCCGATCACCGCGGTGATGCGTTTGATGGCATCGACGGCGGCCAGGGTCTCCTCCTGGATGGCGCCGATCTGCGAGGCGATCTCGCCGGTGGCCTTGGCGGTCTGGTTGGCCAGGTTCTTGACCTCGTTGGCGACCACGGCGAAGCCCTTGCCGGCCTCACCGGCGCGGGCGGCCTCGATGGTGGCGTTGAGCGCCAGCAGGTTGGTTTGCGACGCGATGTCGTTGATCAGGCTGACCACCTCGCCGATGCGTGTCGCCGATTCCGCCAGGCCTTCCATCTTGGTGTTGGTGGCGATGGCTTCCGAGGCGGCACTGGCGGAAATGGTCGCCGAGCGGCTGACCTGGCTGCTGATTTCGTTGATGGAGGCCACCAGCTCGTTGCTGGCCGAGGCGATGGTATTGACGTTGGCGCTGGCCTGTTCCGTCGCCGCCGAAACCGCCGCGCTCTGGCGCTGGGTCTCCTCGGCATTGGCGGTCATGGCCTGGGCGGTCTCCTGCATGTGGCCGGCCGCCGTGGACACGCCGCCCAGCAGCTCGGCGATGACCGCGTCGAAGTCTCGCGCCAGCTCCTCCATCTTGGCCTGACGCGCCTCGCGCCGGATCAGCGCGGCCTTCTCCGCGGCCTCCAGGCGCTGGCGCTCGACGGCGTTGCGCTTGAACACCTCGACCGCCTTGGCCATGTCGCCGACCTCGTCCTGGCGGTCGCGTCCGGCCACGTCCACGGTGATGTCGCCCTCGGCCAGGGCCTTCATGGTCGAAACCATGGCGGCGATGGATTGGGTGATCGAGCGAACGATCGCCGCCGCCAGGGCCAGGGACAGCGCCACGCCGATCACGGTCGCCAGCACATTAATCCATGTGGTGGTGTCAAAGGTCGCCTGCCCCTTGGCATATTCCTGCTTGGCGACGCGGTCCTGCAAGCCGATATCCTTGATGAGAGCCGCGTCCATCAGGCTGAAGGCCTCGGCTCCCTCGGCGCCCAGCGCCCGCGCGCCGTCCATGTCGCCCGCCGCTTGCAGGTCCAGATTGCGCCGCTTCACGTCGCGGTAGGCGGCCAGGCGCGTCGCGAACTCGGCGGCCAGGCCCTTCTCTTCCGGGTCGAGATAGGTGGCCATGTAGTCGCGCCAATTGGCGTCGATATCCTTGTCGAGATCGTCGATCTCGCCGCGCAGCCGGGTGGCTTCCGCCTCTGAGACGCCGCGCATCAGGGCCTGGCCCCGGACGCGAATCTGGAACAGGTCGCGCTCGATGTTGCCCAATTGCACCAGGCAGACGGTCCGATCCTCGTAGACCGTCTTGAGGCCGGCGTTGATCCGGGCCATGCCGAGATGACCGAGCGTCACCACCAACGCCACCAGCACCAGCATCGTGGCCACAAGGATGGAGAGGCGGGCGCCAATGCGCAGGTTGGTCAGCATCATTTTCTCCGGAAGACGGCACGATTGCACGCGCATGAACGTCGAGCGCCCATTGTGCAAAGACGGCCCAGCCGGAGGGGTTAAGAATTCATGAATTTGCTGCGGTGCAGCAAAGGTCCGCCCGGGGAGCGGGCGGGCCTTGCTTTTATACCGTATCCCGCTGATCGGAACCGATCAGCGGGGCCCTCAATCGGCGGGCGGGCGCGAGCGCCCTTGCCTTCCGCGGCATAGGCCGCGCGTCGCGTTGCTCCTAACCAAATCCCGATGAGTTGCTCTCAGCGGGATTTGGTCTTAAAGCCGGGCCAGTTGGTGGCTCAGGTCCAGGCAGTGTTCCAGCTTCCGCGCCAAGGACGCGAATGCGCCAGACTGGGCATCGACGCCGTCGGCCAGTTCGGCCAGGGTTCGACCCGACTGCATCATGGCGGCCGAAGCCGCGTCGGTCTCGTCGAGGGCGGCGCCGGCACGGCGCGCGCCGTTGCCGAGGCTGAGGGCAAGCCAGCGTTGGCTTTGGGTGTCGTCGGGTCGAAAGGAAATGACATTGTCGGCGAGAGTGTTCATGGCACCCCTCCTTATCGACAATGCGAAGGAGCTTCCGTTCTTCGCTCACGGTCCCGATACGATGGGCCTCGGTCATCTCGTCGTCAAATTAAGATATCGCTCTAATATCCATATACCCGCCATGCGCAAATATCGTGAGGTCGGCGGATGTCCGACCTCAGGTTGAAGTGACGTCCAATCTTCTTCGCATTGCAACATTCACCAAATGTTAACCATCAGACACCCCCCGTTTCTCCCCATAATCCGGCGCCAAGATTGTTCCCTAGTCATGCCTGGACTCCCGTATCTCCAGGCAGATAGAGCGGTGTGCCCGAATGAGCGAGATGTTGCAGACGACCTTCAGGGATTCCTTCTGGCGCGGCCTGTCGCGGCGGCAGGGGGACCCTGGGCTATCGCTGGCGAGACGGTGGAGCGCGATCCTGCGCCATGCCTCCGGCTGGTGGCAGAGCGGCGACGTGCCGTGGTTCCGCGACATCAGCATCCAGGCGCGCTTTTCCCTGCTGATCGGCGTGGTGGCCGCCGCCGGTCTGCTGGTGGGGTCGGTGTATGTGATCGGGGGACACAGCATCTCCCGCGCCATTGATGATCAGGCGGAGTACCAGCGCCTGGGAGAGCAGTCCAACAACATCCGCGCCGGCGCCCTGGCCATGCAGACCGCCGCCAACGGGCTGACCGCCGAGCGTCAGCGCAAGTTCATCGACGATTTCGACAGCCAGTATCAGAAGGTCGGCGGCGCCCTCGCGGCGATCAAGTCCTCGTCGGTGGCGGTGGCCCACGCGGCCGAGATCGAGGGGCTCGACAAGGCCGTCGCCGAAGTGGCGACCCAATTCAAGGCGGTGGCCGACGTCACCCTGATCCTGGGCCTGACGGAAAGCGACGGGTTGCGCGGCAAGCTCCGCACCTCGGTGAAGGCCATCGAGGACGAGTTGAAGATGTGGCCCAACACCGACGACCTCAAGACCCGCATGCTGCGCTGGCGCGAGGCCGAGAAGGACTTCATGCTGTATCAGGACGAGTCCTATCTGGGCAAGGGCCGGGGGCAGGCCTTGCAGTTCGACATCGGCATCGATTCCGCGGCGATCCCCAATTCCACCAAGGACGACTTCCGCGCCATGGCCACCAAGTATTCGGCCGACATGGCGACCTACGGCGTCGCCCATCTCGACCAGCAGGCGCAAATCGTCAAGCTGCGGAGCATGTTCGCCGCCCTGCAGCCCCAGATCCACAGTTTCGCGGCCATGGCCCATGACGGCATGGCGGAGGCGACCGGCCGTCAGAACGACACAAGGTCCCAGGTCGGGATGGTGATCGCCCTGGTGGGGCTGCTGGCCCTGCTGATGGTGCTGCTGGTCGGGCTGGTCTCGGGCCGGTCCATCGGCCGGCCGGTCCTGATGATGGAACACGTCATGAGCCGTCTGGCCGGCGGCGACAGCACGGTGGAGATTCCCGGCCTGCACCGCGCCGACGAGGTGGGGCTGATGGCCAAGGCGGTGCGGGTGTTCCGCGACAACGCCCTGGCCATGGAGGCGTTGCGCATCCGCCAGGAGGCCGAACAGGCCGCCAAGGAACTGCGCCGCCAGCAGTTGGAAGCCCTGATCGCCACGTTCGATTCCGATGTGGCCGCCATCATCCAGACGGTCGCCACCTCCGCCAGCGGCTCCGAGACGTCGGCGCGTGAAATGGACGCCTTCGCCACCCAGACCGTGTTGCAGATGGAATCGGTGGACCAGTCCTCGGGGGCGGCCACCGCCAACGTCCAGGCCATGGCGGCCGCTTCCGAGCAATTGGCCTATTCCATCGAGGAAATTTCGGCGCGGGTGAACGAGGCCTCGCAGGTGGCGGTCAAGGCGGCCGAGACCGCGGTCAAGACCGACGGCATCGTGCGGTCGCTGTTCGAGGCCTCGCACCGCATCGGCACGGTGGTGACGTTCATTCAGACCATCGCGTCCCAGACCCGCCTGCTGGCGCTCAACGCCACAAAGTATCATTCTATTAAACAAGCATATTTTTCGGCGTGGAGAGAGCCTGTTTCCATCGCAGCCTGACGATGGCCGAAGGGGCCAACGGGGCCGATGTCAGGTTTCCTGCCCCGATCATGCCGCCCCCCTCCCCTCGGCGGGGGCGGTGTTGTCATTGGCGCCGGGCAGCGGCGCCATGACCTCCAGCACGAAGTCCGCCATGGCGTTGTTGGCGATGTCGCGCACGCCGGAGATCAGCTCCCGCTTGCTCGGGCGTCGGCCCAGCCTGGCCTGCAAGGCTTCGGCCTTGACCATGACCGCCTCCAGCTTGCTCAAGTTGTAGCCGTCCAGTAGGCGCCGCGCGTCGGTCAGGTGCAGCGCCGCCACCCGCATGGCCCAGCCCACGTCCTCGGCGTCGATCCGGTCATCGGCCTTGCCCAGCAAGACATGGTAGATTGCGGCCACCTTGAACGCCCTCCACATGACCCTGCGGAAGAAGCTCGCCGGGATGGTGCCGTGCTGCCCAAACAACTGGGCGAAGCCGGCTTCGTAGGCCGCCTCGCCCTCCTCGGTCACCGTGTAGAGGGGATGGAGCGGCAGGGCGGCGATGGCCTGCCATGCGGCGTGCAGCGGGGCCAGGTTGGCCGCCTCCTCGGTGCGGTAGATCGGGAAGCGATGCGGTGGGCGGGTCGGATCGGCCTCGCCAATGACGATCCCGAACCGCTGCATGAAACCGTCCAGCATGCTCTCGGCCGAGACGATGCTGGTGAAGGTCTCCAATACCGTCGTGCCGAGGATGACCAGCGCCGGCTCCTCCACCTCGATGGTGCCCTTGGCGGTGCGCCGGGCCAGCGGTTTGCCATCATGCACTCTGAGGAGGTACTCCCTCATTTCCTCGGCATAGGATTGAGTCTCCATGCGCCGCAGCACCTGGCCCCATTCGTCCTGCAGCCAGAGGCCGCGATTGTGGGCGGCCAGTTCCTCGATGAAGCGTGCCGAGGTGGTTGTTTCCGGGAACAGGCGCACCGGCATCACCCGGTCCAGCACCGAGGCGGTCTTGGTCTTGCCGGCGCCGCTGGGGGCCAGCAGCGTCGTCCACAGATCGGGGCGCAGCCGGGTGCCGGCCACCGCGATCTCGACGCCCCGGTCCAGCAGGTGTGCGGCCAGCATGTGCAGCACCATGAAGGCCGGCAGCTCGAGAGGAAAATCCGTGGTCCGCTCGAACAGGCCGACCGCACGCTCCAGCAGGCTGCCCGGCGGCATGATGGGCAGGCCTCGCCAGGAACCCGAAGCCGGCTTGGCGGCCATCAG
Source organism: uncultured Magnetospirillum sp. (assembly GCF_903853455.1). Taxonomy (GTDB): domain Bacteria; phylum Pseudomonadota; class Alphaproteobacteria; order Rhodospirillales; family Magnetospirillaceae; genus Phaeospirillum. The sequence continues at coordinate 1,386 of NZ_CAINTR010000179.1, read as the reverse complement.
GCCGCGCAAGGCTTCGGTCTGTTCCGGACCCAGCCGTCCCTCATGGATCAGGTCCAGCAGGCTCAATTGCTCCGGCTGTGCCGTCAACGGCTTCGCCTTCCTTGCTCGAGCTTTCTTCGGCATGGTTCTGTCTCCCTCTCTGGCGCGGACGCTTCTGCCCGCTGTCGTCATCTATGCCCCGGTCGGCGGGGATCAAGCCGCTGTGGGGGGAAATTTGCCGTCGCCGAGGCCCACCCCCCGTCAGCGTCGGCGCCACGGCGCGGAACCCTTGGAATACCGCGCCTCTCGGGCCGATTTGAGGGCGTCAGCAGGGCGTCTGCAGCCCGTCAGCGCCGGGGGTGTCGGCTGGCCAGGGGACCGGCCCCGCCGCCCCCTGGCCGCTCTCGTCACGGTGCGCCGTGGCGCTCACCATCGCACCACGGACCTCGCTCCCCGCTTCAGGGCTGCCTCGGCCTGTGGCGGGGTGACGCCGATCCCAAGGGCGTGCCAGCACGCCATGGAACGACGTTCCAGCGCTTCCATTTCCACCTTCCGTGCCTCGCGCAACCCACGCCGAGGTTTGGGGCGCTTTTCCAACGTGTCGATGGTATAGCGGATCTGCTCCAGGGCCATTTCCGCCGCTTCCAGGAACCGGATGGCCTGGGCGCGTTCGAGCGGGGTTGATTCCAGTACAAGGATTTCCTCGCTGATGATGTCATCGGCTTTCTTGCTGTCTTCCACGGTGCTCTCCTCTCGGTTCGCCCGACCGCTCGCCGGGCAATACCGATTTGGGGCCGGTGCTGACGGAATGGTTCTGGCGGTCAGCAGATGCACACACGGCGTTAATCTGCCGAAGACCGCGCGGGCGTGTCGCCGAGGCCCACCCCCCCGTCAGCGTCGGCACTTCGCGCCGAACCCTTGGCCCGCTGCGCCTTTCGGGCCGATCCAGGGGCGTCTACAGCGCGTCTGCAGCCCGTCGGCGCCGGGGGCGGTGGGGAGCGGTGGGGAACGGGCCAGCCGCAGCGACCACCAGGAGTCTGGCGGAGGCTGGCCCGTGCTCCACGGTCCCAATGAGAGGCGCTGCTTTGGTGGCTGGTCGAGGCGAGCATATGCCCCGACCAGCCTGAGGAGGTCAGCACCGCAAACAAGCCGCCTCCTGATAGCAGTTTACGAACTGCTAAACATATATTTCAATAACACCTTTTATTATCCATTGATGTTACTCCCCTCATCCAAATGAGGTTCCAGAGGCTCGCTCTGGCCTACGGTCGGCTTTCCCAACGGGAAACCCGACGGCGTAGGTGCCGGTCTTGCAGACCGAGCTGCACTTTCCTCCCCTTGAGCCCTTGACCTTGGCATTTTCTGCGACATGTCGACGGCGGGCCAATTTCGCGGGGAGGGATTCAT
>NZ_CAINTR010000178.1 GCF_903853455.1 uncultured Magnetospirillum sp. | reverse complement strand
CGCCGTTGACGCGGTGCTGGCCGCCATCGTCGATGGCGTCAAGACCGAGGGCCGTTTCAGCCTCGTCGGGTTCGGCACCTTCTCGAAGTCCGAGCGTCCGGCCCGGCAGGGGCGCAACCCGAGGACCGGCAAGACCATCGATATCCCCGCTTCCTCGTCGATAAAGTTCAAGGCGTCGTCCGCGTTGAAGAAGTCGAAGTAGGATATGGCCGTTGACCTCGACCATGTGTCGCGGACTGCGGGCGATTTGATTGATCACCATGGTCCGGATGCGCTCGCGGTTGCGCAGAAGCGGGTTGAAAGCGCGAAGGCCGGCGACATGCCGGCCCTCGATTTGTCGATGATGGTGTTGTCCGAGGTGGAGAGGCGTCAGGCGGCGTTGTCCAGTTTGTAGACACGGCCCCTGCCTTCGACCTTCTCGCTGGTAACGTCCAGGCCCAGCTTCTTCTTCAGCGCTCCGGCGATAGCGCCCCGAATCGTATGATTCGCCCAGCCGAATTCGGCGCTGATTTCCGCGATGCTGGCACCCTCGGGCCGCTTCAGCATGGTGATCAGCGCCTGCTGCTTGGTGCCCTCGCGGGTCTTGCGCGCGGGCGCGCCCCGGGCGTCGTTGGGCGGGGTTTCGGCCTCCTCGGCCATGCCCGTCGCGGGTTCCCCTTCCGGCGCCCCGTCGGCGCCCGCAGGCGCGACGTCGGACTCGATGCCCAGCGCGGCGCAGGCGGCCGGGGTGGCGCGCAGCGTCAGCGGCGTGTCGTCGTCGCCATGCCGCCACACCGTCGCCTCGCTCATGGCGGGGATTTCCTCAACCAGCCCCTTCTTCAGCAGGCTGCCGAGCACGGCGTTGATGGCGCCGCCCTTGAGGGTGGTGGTGACGGGGAAAACGATACGGTCGTCGCGGGCGCAGGCCGCCGACAGGATGACCGCCTGGGTATCGGAAAGCTGGATCTGGGTCATGGTGATGTCCTCGGGTGGTGGACGCGGACCATCCGCGCCCCGTACCACCTCGAGCCCCGCCGGGTGGACCCGGTCGGGGCGATGAGGGAAACCGGCCAATCAGTCGGCGTGTTCACCTTCCTTGAAAGCGCTGTCGGTGATCCGCTTCAGCAGTTCGGCGTAATGGCCGAGGGTGCCGACGTGCCCCCAATTGATCTCGTCCGGGCTCCAGTTGAAATGCTCGTCGCTCAATGCCCGCAGCCGCTCGATCATGGTGTCAATCTCAGCCTTCTTGGCAACGAGGGCTGCGGTGGCTGCGGTGTTGTCGGTGCGCTTGCTCATGCTGGTCTCCTTGGTTCGTGGGACCATCCATCGCTCTGTCGATGGAAGACATCAACTCAAGTCGTCGATCATCTTGTTGCTCTTTTCGTTGTATCGCGATCCACAAATGATGGTGCCATGCCCCGCCGCGCTCCCACCGGCTGCCGCCATCCCGGTTGCCCGGCCCTGCTGGCGACGCCCGGCTATTGCGAGCGGCACCGGGGTTGGGTTCATCGCGATTACGGCCGGGCACGCCAGGGCTTCGATACCGAGGTTGGGTTCTATCGCTCGGCCGCATGGCGGCGCTGCCGCGAGGCGTTCCTGCGGGTCTATCCGCTGTGCCGGCCATGCCTGAAGGCCGGACGTTCGGTCGAGGCCATGGTCGTCGACCATGTGGAGCCGATCAAGAACGGCGGCGCTCGCTTCGACTGGGACAACCTCCAGGCCCTCTGCGTCGCCTGCCACAATCGCAAGACAGCCAGCGAGGCCCGGCGCTGATGGGGACCCCCAGGGGGGATGCGATTTTCCAGGGGATCGCTCGCGCGATGCGCACGCCTGGTCAAATTTTCGTGCGTGCAAAATGAAATAGGGGGGGTCCCCCCGCAAGGGGGAGATTCGCCAGCGATGTCAGGGCGATAGGGTCTTCCTGACACCCCCGAAAATGGCCGATTGGACTAGAATCGCGTCTTCCCGCAGAACCGCGATAAAACCTGAAAACGCCAATCATTACATGGCATTGTCCCCACATGGCGCCTTGCCGCGATGCCGCCGCAAATGGCCATATTGCCGCAAAATGAGCCCCGG
>NZ_CAINTR010000177.1 GCF_903853455.1 uncultured Magnetospirillum sp. | reverse complement strand
TTGACGTTGTAAGGCGGATCGGTGAACACCACCTGGGCCAAATCGGAGCCCATCAACGCACCATAGGCCCCCGCGTCGAGGGCGTTGCCGCACAGCAGGCGGTGCGGGCCCAACAGCCACAGATCCCCGGCCTGCGTCACCAGGGGGGCATTCTCATCGATCTCGACATCGTCATCGGCCGGATCGGCGGAGGCCAAGCCCTGGATCAGAAAATCCACCTCGGGCAGATCGAACCCGGTGAGCGTAATATCGATCTCATTATCGAATGAGAGCAGACTCTGCAGCTCGATGGCGAGAATTTCCTTGTCCCAACCGGCCAGCTCGGCCAAGTGGTTGTCAGCGAGAATATAGGCGCGGATTTCGGCATCGCTCAGATGCTCGAAGGCCATGGTCGGCACCGTTTCCAGGCCCAACAGCTTGGCGGCCTCGACCCGACCATGACCAGCAATGATGCACCCCGACTGATCGCACAGCACCGGGTTCATAAACCCGAAACGCTTGATGCTTGCCGCGATCTTTTTGATCTGGACTGGAGAATGAGTCCGGGCATTGCGTTCATAAGGGCGCAAATCGGCGATCGGGCGGTCGATGACCTGGACCGTCATCGACAAGGTGGATGGCAATTTCACAATCTCGTTCATAGCAACCTCATTTCACGCTTCATTTCGATAAATTACCGAGCCCTAACCGGGCCGACCGCGCCGCTTCGCCAGCGCCTGGGACAGTTCCCATTCGAGACGGCTCGTAAACTCGGCGATCTCGACGACTATGGCCTTGCGCTCCTCCCATGTGCGGGTATTGAACCCCTCGGCCAAGGCGGTGGCGCCCCGAATAAACATGGGGGTGTAGATCATCGGGGTGGTATTCGCCGAGGCTTTGAGGAGGTCGGATAGATCGACCCGGCCCACCACCATGTAGATGCGAAAATCCGCCATCTCCACGCCATCAACCACAATGACTGGGCATCCCGGGCGGTCCATGGCGGCGACATACTGACCAAAAACCGGTTTCATTTGCAGGATCTGGTCATACTGGCGCTTCAAGTCGGCACGGATATGGCGGAGTAAGAAAACGATATCGCGCTGAGTGAACCCAGCATCGAGCAGGTCGATGCCAATCCCCAGGCAGAAGGCATCGAATCCGGTGTAGGCGCCTTCGATGCCCTTCCCACCGGGGAGAGCATCAAGGAAGGCATAACCAGGGAACTGCGCTACATCCTCTTTGCGATCCAAGTCCAGCAGGCGCTTGATACAGGCGGCAAATACCGACGACTGCGGCGTCGATCCACGCCCCAAAGCCCGCCAGAGGGCTTCCTCGACTTGGTTGCGCTTGAAGGTTGTAGTCATGCCCGCCTCACTGGCTCAAATGCAGAACATCAGGACGCTAACATGATCGCGGCCGCAAAGAAACCCGAATAAACGCTTTGTGCCGGCCCCGCCTCACCATCCTGTCTTCCGACTGGACTTATGCGGCACCGCAAGCGTTGTGGTAAGGGTAACAGTATGAGGAAATCAGCCATGTCCACCCCCATCCGCACCAGCGTTACCGATCCCTTGCAGATTGCCGAATTACCCGCCGACAACGGAATTATCGGGCTGACCTTCTGCCCGGGGAAATGCCAGCCCAACGCCCTGTCGGGATCATGGCAGCGGGATCTCGCCACCGATATCGCGGCCATAATCCGCTGGGGCGCCACCTCGGTGGTGACGCTGATGGAGGATTTCGAGCTGGTCCGCTACCAAGTCCCGGCTCTGGGCGCGGCGATCGAAGCGGCAGGACTGGAATGGCATCATCTGCCAATTCCGGATGGCGGCACCCCCGATAAGAGCTTTGAGTGTCACTGGTTTTATGTCGGATTGCGGCTGCGCCATCAACTTCTCCAGGGTGGCAAGGTGCTGCTGCACTGTCGCGGCGGGCTGGGGCGGACCGGCATGATCGCCGCCCGCCTCCTGGTCGAATTGAGCCACAACGCTGGCGAGGCCATCTTGGCGGTCCGTGCCGTCCGACCCGGTGCCATCGAGACCTTGGCCCAGGAGCGCTATGTTGATGCCTGCGGGCCTGTCGGGCCGGATGCCGAAATATCCAGCCGTCGGCTTGGCAGCCTGTTGGGCGGCGCGGCTGGCGACGCCTTCGGCTATGTGGTGGAGTTCGACAGCCTGACGGATATCCGCAAGCGCTACGGCAAGGCTGGCCTTACCAGGATTGTCCTGACCAGGGGCCAGTTCGTGGTCAGTGACGACACCCAGATGACCTTGTTCACCGCCGAAGGGCTGCTGCGGGGATCTGGCGCCAATCTCGATCTCGACTCCGCCGCCATGACCGAGGAGATCCGCCGGTCCTATCTGGACTGGCTGGTGACCCAGGGCGAAGAATGCTCCAATTGGGAAAAAGCAGGCCATCTCTGTGATCGCCCTCGGCTACGGCATCGTCGGGCCCCCGGCCATGCCTGCCTGTCGGCCTTGAAGGTCGGCGGGCATGGAACTCCGGCCCAGCCGATCAATGAGTCCAAAGGCTGCGGCGGCGTCATGCGGGCTGCCCCTTATGGCTGGGTACCGGGAGTGACGGTGGAATCCGCCTATCAGGGCGCCAAGTCCGCGGCTGCTCTGACCCATGGCCACCCTGATGGCTATCTCTCCGCCGGTGCCATGGCCGCGATCATCCATGAGTTAATGAGTGGCGTTGATTTGGTATCCGCCGCTCGCACAGCACTCAATCTGCTCAAGGCGGATTCCGATGCCGGAAAGGGTAGCCTGACCGGGGACAAGATCACGACAGCCCTCGCTTTGGCCGGAGCTGGGCTGCCCCCGGGCGAAGCCATCGCAACCCTGGGGGAAGGCTGGGTCGGTGAAGAAGCCATCGCCATCGGGCTCTATGCCGCGCTGGTGGGGAAATCCTTCGAAGACGTCCTCGCCCTTGCCGCCAACCATGATGGCGATAGTGACAGCACGGCTTCCATTGGCGGCCAGATCTGGGGGGCCTGGAAGGGTATCCATCAAATCCCCAACACCTATATCCGGGATCTGGATGTGCTGGACGAGGCATTGGAAATCGCGGCGCATCCAGGCTGGAACGCCCCTGATGCTGGAAGGGCCATCTGATGTTCCTCGAAAGCCAACTTGCGTTCAAAAGCCAAGCGGCCTACCCTCTGTCAATCTTTGCCATTGAGGGCTTGCTATGGCGAGTAACGTGAACCTTACCCCCGAGTTGGAGCAATTCGCCCGCGCGTGCGTCGATGCTGGCCGCTACAACAACATCAGCGCGGTTGTCCGCTCAGGATTGCGCCTCCTGCAAGAGG
>NZ_CAINTR010000176.1 GCF_903853455.1 uncultured Magnetospirillum sp. | reverse complement strand
GGACGGCCAAGTGTATTCCAAGGCGGAGGTGGATCGGGATTTCACCAAGCTGCTGATGTCCATCGTCTACATGGCCCGCGCCCATGACGAGAGCGCCATGAAATCGGCGCGGCTGGTCGAGAGCTGGAAGGCCAAGCGAGCACGTGCCCAGGCGGATCCAAGGGTGAAGCTCACAGGGTCTATTCCTGGATGGCTGACGATCAACAAGGCCCGGACGGAATTCCGGGTGCGGGAAGATCGAGCGGCGATTGTCCGCCGCCTGTTTGAAGAATGTCTATCGGGAATCGGCAGCAGAATGTGCGCACGGCGGCTGAATGACGAGGGTGTCATTCCGTTCGGTCGAGCCAAGGGCTGGCGCAATACCAGCATCCGCCAGATCCTGACGAGCGAGGCGGTGATCGGGCGGTTCCAGCCCGGCGTGATGAAGGATGGGGGCCGCGTTCCAGAAGGACCGCCCATCGAGGGCTACTTTCCCGCCATCGTGCCGGAGGATCTTTTCTTTCAGGCGCAGAAGGCGATGACCGGACGACGGAAAGGATCGGCGGGCCGGGACCGAGGGACCTTCACCAACCTGTTTCGCGGGATTGTTCGGTGCGGCCATTGCGGTGGCCCGATGTACTACCACACCAGCGGCGGCCTCCCCGAAGGCCAGGGCTGGCTGCAATGCGACATCGCGCGGCGCCGGGTGCGAAAGGATGGGCAGCTCATATGCTCGCACATCAAGACCCACCCCTACGAGACGCTGGAGAATTATGTTCTGGCCTGCTTGCCCGACATCGACATTAGCCAAGTGCTCGATCTCGAACATCAAGCGACGGCCACCCTGCGGGAGGAACTTGGCCAGGTGGAGGCCCGGCTCGCTTCAGCCCTGGCCAAGCAGAAGCGTCTGGTGACGATGGCCGAGGACGTCGGGCCTGACGGCAGCAGCGAGGTCGATGATGCCTTGGCTGGCCGGATCGCGGAACTGAGGTCGGAAATCGGTGCGTTGCGAACCCGCCAGAGGGAACTGGAGGGACGCCTTCAATCGACCGGGGCGGCGGTCGCGGATGGCGAGCATGAGCTGATGATGGCCGCGCTTGAGCACATGCAGCGTCTGGGCGAGATCGAAGACCGCTCGGAACGTTACCGGGCCAGGGCCGCCTTCGCCCAGGACCTCAAGCGGTTTATCGAGCGGATCGACATCAACGAGGCCTTTGCCGATGTCATTCCCCATGGTGGCGAGGGGATCGCCCTGATCCTTGATCCCGTGGAGTTCGTGAAGCAATACGGGGGATCGCAACCGCAATAACAGCCCAGCTATGGGCTTCGCCCCTGGCGCGCGGAAGGGTAACAGGCGGGCCGTCGGCCATTCCTCCTCTTGCCTCCCCCAACCCTCGTCGGGCGGCAGAAGGCGCTCCCTCGTCGGTGACGACGGTCTCAGTCATGTCCGATTCCCCCATGGCGTTGAGGGTATTGGTAACAACGGCGCCGTCAACTGGCTGCCCATTTTTAGCTTGCCCCGTCCTAAATGGGAGTAGCGCGGCGACCCTGCACATGACCTCCCTGATTTCGGTGGCGAGATTAGTTCGTTATGGACGTTAGGGTAAGTTTTAGTGGTTCAGTGGTTCAGGTTGGCTGGGAGATGGGGCGTATGTTTGATCGTGGGATTAAAGGGCGGTTGGTCGCCAGCTTCGCTGCTTTGCTCACACTTGGCATTTTTGGCGTCGTACCACTGCTTCTAAGCCAGATATCGGCCACTATCAGGCAGGCCGAAACGCGTGAGCTAGATGGAATCAATCACGCTTTTATAGCGGGAATATCGACATCATCTGACACGGCAGTCAGTATGGCATGGTTTGTTTCAGGGATTCCCGACGTGCAAAGAGCGTTTGCAAGCAGGGATCGTGACCGCCTCAGCCAAATGTTCGTCCCAGGTTTTTCGACACTAACCACCAAGGTCGGTGTTGATCAGTTTCAGTTCCATCTTCCGCCTGCCATCTCATTCTTTCGCGTACATATGCCTGCCAAATTTGGCGACGATATCTCCTTGTTTCGTCAAACCGTGGTCGAAGCAAATCGCGGCCAATCTCCCGCAATTGGTCTTGAAGGTGGCGTCGCCGGCTTAGGGGCAAGAGGTGTCGTTCCGATCTTCTTCGAGAATAAGGCAATCGGTACAGTTGAGTTCGGAATGTCAATCGGCAAAACCTTCACGGAGAGTTTCAAGAAGCAATACGGCGTGGATGTGGCGATCCACGTGAAGGATCCGAAATCCGGCGCGTTCGCGGTTTTGGCCAGCACCGTGGCAAACTCTCTCGTCTCGGCACCGACTTTGGAAAGGGCGATTGCCGGGGAAAAATCCATCCTACAAGTGGAGCATTCAGGCGCCCCTGTGGCCGTCATGACCGCCCCCATCAGAGATTTCTCTGGCAAGCCGGTGGCTGCCGTAGAAATCATCTTGGACGCGCGGGAATACGCCGAGCAGTATGCCAGTGCCCGCAACATGACGATGACCATTGTCACCATTACACTGATGCTTGGCTTCGGTGTCGCCTGGTTCTTGGCGAGAGGGATATCTGCACCACTTGTTAACATTACAGCGGTGATGCATGCCATGGCAGACGGAAACCTAGAGATTGGTGTCCCGTCGATGTCTCGAAAGGACGAGATTGGCAATATCGCCAAGGCGATGGACGTCTTTCGCGTCAATTTGGTCAAGGTCCGCGATCTTACGGCGTTGCAATCTCAGCAGCAGATAGAACGGGCAAAAGCGTCTGAGGCCCAGGGACGCTTGGTCGAAGAGTTCAACACCAAGATTGTCGAGGTGATAGGTACTGTGATCGCCTCTGCCGGACAGTTAGAAGGCAATGCGCGAACGCTGACCCAGATTTCGGACGATACGGGGCAACGGACAAGCGCGGTTGCGGCGGCGAGTGAGCAGGCCGCAGCCAACGTCCAGACGGTTGCGGCGGCGTCAGAGGAACTAGCTGCTTCCAGCCGTGAAATCGCTGCCCAGGTGGGCCGTGCCACCGTTATCGCCCAGAATGCGGCCACTGACGCAGCGACTACCGACCATTTGGTACGCGGCTTGGCGGCTGCCGCCGCCAAAATCGGCGACGTCGTCAGCCTAATCAACGACATCGCCTCCCAGACTAACCTGCTGGCGCTCAATGCAACCATCGAGGCTGCCCGTGCCGGAGAGGCCGGCAAGGGCTTCGCTGTAGTTGCCAACGAAGTCAAGCATCTAGCCAGTCAAACAGGAAAGGCGACAGAGGAAATTGCCGCGCAGATATCCTCTGTCCAACGACAGACTGAACAAGCGGTCACCGCAATCAGCGGAATCGCCGCGACCATTCGAGAGATTGACGAGGTGTCCAGCGCCATCGCGAATGCCGTCGAGGAGCAAGGGGCCGCCACCCAGGAGATCACTCGCAATATTCAGGAAGCCCATTCTGGCACCGCCGACGTCGCTCGCAATGTAATTGAGGTCAGCCATGGCGCAAAGGAAGGAAGCTCGGCTGCGCAGGCTGTCTTGACTGCCTCACGAGAACTGACAACTCAGGCCGAATCCATGCGGGCGGTTGCCGACGATTTCTTGATCCGCTTGCAAAGTGGCGGAGCCACCTTGGAATGGGGGGACGCATGGCTAACCGGGCATCCGGTGATAGACGCTGACCACAAGATGCTAGTTCAGTATGTCAATGAGCTCAGCCAAGCGATGTATTCGGGCCAAGGAAAGAGCGTCGCTGCCGAGGTATTAGCGAAGTTGGTGCAGTACACCCGGGATCATTTCGCACGCGAGGAGGTCATCTGGACCAATGGTGGCTTGTCGAGCCTCGCCCAGCATCAGAAGACACACACCTCACTGGTGAGCAAGGTCGAGGCCTTCCAGGCTGATTTTGCGGTCGGCAAAGCCACGCTGACGGCGGACCTGATGTCATTCCTGCGCGAATAGCTCATTAACCATGTCTTTAAGACGGACAAGGCCGGGGTTAAGGAGATCAGAGGATGATATGAACCATTCTGGCACAGAGGGGTTGCCGATTGTGCTGCAAATCCAGGCAATGGGATCCGGCGCATACCAGTCATTTGACGGTAGAACAGCGGCGAAAAACATAAAAGTTGAGATAGGTATCTTGAGACCGTGCTCATATTTCGAAGGTGACGGGAATGGTTGCCGGTAGCGCATTATCAGAGGCAATCCATCTAGCCAGTGATGTCTGTGACATGGAGCCGATCCATGCTCCTGAGGCAATACAGCCTCATGGCTTGTTGCTCGGTCTCGACATCCGGACGCTGAAACTCGTAACCAAGAGCGCCAACGTAGATAGTCTCGGCTTGGACACCAGTCTTGGTGCGCCGCTGTCATGGTTGCCCCCAGAGATCGAGACGGCATGCCGGAACCTGGATCCAATTGGCCGACCAGAGTGCACCTTAGTCGCCGAGGTTGCCGCAATCGGCCTAGCCGAATTCCATTGCTTCATCGGTTCCGACACCGTGTTCTGCGAGTTTGAGCATGTGTCTGATGGTCCGCCCCGTGCCGAGGCCGAAAAGGCCGCGCTGTCAGTGGAAGCCGCCATCCTCGCGATAAGCCGAGCCGATACCATCGGCGACCTGTCGGCTCTCACCGTCGAGGCGGTTCGTACCACCGCCGGTTTCGAGCGGGTATTGGTCTACCGCTTCGACGAAAATGGTGACGGAGAGGTGATTGGTGAGAGCCTTGTCGCCGATTTGCCGCAATCATTCCTTGGCCTTCGCTTTCCCGCTTCGGATATTCCCGCGCAAGCTCGTGAACTTTACCGGTTGACGGAATCACGCTGGCTGCCGTCGCGAGATTACGAGGCGGTGTCGCTGATCCCAGAACGCGATTCCGCAGGATTGCAGTTTGATCTGGGGCGAAGCCAGTATCGCAGCGTTTCGCCGATCCACCGCATCTACCAGAAGAATATTGGCGTCGATGGCGCCATGTCGGTGTCCGTAATCCACGAGTCGGCGTTGTGGGGCCTAGTCATCGGGCATCATCGCCACCCCCATCATGTGCCGAACTTTCGGCGGCGGCAGGTCCTCGCTATCGTACGCGCTTTCAACATGCGTCTGGATGCGCTCTACCACCGTGAAGCCAAACTCGAATTGGAGCGCGAAACCCAAGCGTGTTCCGGGATGTTGCGCAAACTCGCGGCGGCCGAGGATTTTCTGGCTGCGCTGAGCGAGGGAAACCCGAGCGCTATCGATCTGTTTCCCGATTGTGTAGGTGCTGCCGTCGTTTGGGATGACGACGGGAACACCATGTCGTGCTCGATCGGCCAAGCGCCGCCACAAGACGAACTTGTTGCTCTGGCCGATTGGATCTGCTCAGTTGCCGATCAGCCGGTATTTGTCACGGATAGACTGTCCGAACGTCTGCCCCAATTTCTGCCCTATCGCGAAACGGCGAGTGGTGTTTTGGCGTGCCTCTTCGACGACCACCGCCATCCGACGTTGCTTTTGTTCCGTCCTGAGGTCGTGCAGTCAGTCTCATGGGCGGGTAGACCCGAGAAGTTGGCGGGGCCAGATGGAATTCCCAATCTGCCGCGACGCTCTTTCGATCGATGGACCGAAATCCGTCGCGGTCAGTCACGACCATGGCAGCCATGGGAAGTTGAAGTCGCCAGGACCATTTGCGCCGCAGTCAACGACGTGATCGTCCGTCAGGCCCGAAGAGTCATGGCGCATAAGAGCGCGGAGGCGGCTATTCGGCGCAGCGAGGAACTGCTGAGGGGAATCTTCGATACCTCCAATGTCGGTATCTTCTTGGTCGATCCGCAGGGACGAATTACCCATGCCAATGATCACATGGCGAACATGTTCGGCTATGAGTCCGACGCCATGATCGGGACCCAGTATGTCAACTTAGTCAATCCCACCGAACGCGAGACCGCCCTGACCAAGATGGTGGCTTTGACCAAGGGTGAGATGCTCCGGGTGGATAGCGAGCGCAGCTATCTGCGCCAAGACGGAGTGGAGTTCTGGGGGCAATTGACCGGGAGGACCCTTCTGGATGGCTGCGGCAAAGCTATTGGTTTGGTTGGCGTCATTCTTGACATCACGGAGAGGAAGGAGGCGGAAGTAAAGCTGCGTCAGGCCCACGATCTTCTCGAACAACAAGCGACTGAATTGGCTCGATCAAACGAGGAACTTGAGCAGTTCGCCTATGTCGCGTCGCACGACCTTCGCCAACCGTTGCGCATGATCACAAGCTATATGTCAAAAACGGAAAATCGTCTTGCCCCCCTGCTTGACGATGACACGAAGGAGTTTATCCAATTTGCCGTAGGCGGCGCCAAGCGGATGGACAGGCTAATTGTCGATCTGCTTGCGTATTCTCGGACTGGGCAAGGCGCCCGGTTGGAACCCGTCGCACTCGCTGACATCGTCTCCGACGCCCTCGTCAACCTGACGGTAGCCATCGAAGAGGCCGACGCTGAGGTCATCGTTGCAGAAGGACTGCCGACGATAAACGGTGACCGGATGGAACTGACGCGTCTGTTCCAGAACTTGATCGGCAACGCCGTCAAGTACCGTGCTCCTGGACGTCAGCCTCGGATAGAAGTAGGCAGCTATAAACAAGCGGGCGAATGGCTGATCGTGGTCAAGGACAACGGTATCGGCATTGCGCCGGAGGATCGGCATCGCGCTTTCGCCATTTTCAAGCGCCTAGTGGCTCAGGATGCCTACGAAGGCACCGGAATTGGCTTGGCGGTATGCAAGAAGATCGTCGAGCAGCATGGCGGCCGGATCTGGATCGATTCGCCACAGGGCGACGGGACAACCTTTACCTTCTCCTTACCCGCAGGGTTGAACCGTGGAGGTCGCCTAGATCAGGGAGAAAGCAAGCGGGAGGGTGGGTTTGAAACTTCAAGCTGACTTGTCGACGGTTCCGTCCGATGAGTGCGAGCGTGAACCTATCCGGTTCTCGGGCGCCATTCAGCCTCACGGCGTATTGCTCTGCATTGATCCCCAAACCCGTCTCATTTTGGCCGCCAGCGCCAACCACGGGACGATCCCTTCGCTATCGGGATCGTTGATCGGCCAACGTATCGATAATGTATGGCCCGAATTGGCGGCGAGGTGCGGTTCGTCCGCTTTCCTGATCGATGGCGCCTACATGGCGCGTAGCTATGCACAGGAGCAGACGCTCCTGGTCGAGATCGAGCGTTTGACGGATGATGACCTCCTCTATCTGCGGGACGTGTTCATTCTGGATGAGGTGCTGAGCGCACTGAACGCTTCCGATACCCTGGAGTCGCTCGCGGACACCGCGGCTCAGGCAATCCGTCAGATCACCGGCATGGAACGGGTGCTGGTCTACCGCTTCACTGAGGAGGGGCATGGCGAGGTGGTCGCCGAGTCCAAGGTGGCCGACTGGAATGAGAGCTTCGTCAGCTTCCACTTCCCAGCGGCTGACATTCCTGCTCAGGCGCGGGCCCTCTACCTCACCAGTCGCTGCCGGTTCGTGCAGAACCGGGATTATGAGCCAGTTCCCATCGTCCCTGGATTGGACCCTCGTGACGGGCAACCCTTTGACTTGGGGCCCTGCCAAATGAGAAGCCTGTCCCCAGTGCACCGGCTCTATCAGGAGAACCTCGGCGTTGATGGTGCGATGTCAGTGTCGATCATCAATGAGGGGCGGCTTTGGGGGCTGGTGGTCGGTCACCACCGCCGCCCCCATCGTGTGTCCATTCCCGCTCGTAGGGAGGTTCTCAGTATCGTTACAGGCCTGTCCATGCGCCTTTCGGCGACAGAAACCGCGGATGAACGGGATGCCCGTGCCAAACATGTGGTGCTGCATGCGAAACTGCTGGAGCAGATCGCGGGGGCCGATGATTTTGTTTCCCCACTAATCAACGGAGACATCAAACTCATCGACTTGTTTTTTGCATCGTCGGGGGCGGCGGTTGTTTATCGCGACGACCCTGATCCTGAAGAGCATGTGGAAGTCCGAACTGTTGGTCGAGCCCCCGACCATGAGTCGGTTCTGGCTCTGGCTCTGGCATGTCGCGAACATTTGAGTGATGGTGTCTTTGCCACCGACCACACGGCCTCAATTCTGCCGCCCTTCTCTGTTCATACCGAGTATGCGTCAGGGGTTCTTGCCATTACGGTTGGTGAAGACGGCCGCCACATGATCATGTGGTTTCGACCCGAGACCTTGCGCACTACCGTCTGGGGTGGTGCGTCACCGGCCCAGGTGGCGCTGGAAAAGGAGTCAGGGAACTATCTGCCTCGTCGATCATTTGCCCGCTGGGTTGAAGAGCAGAGAGGGCACTCACGTCCTTGGACGCCATGGAAGATTGAAATCGCCCGGTCGCTTCGCACTGCGCTTAACGACGTAATCCTTCGACAAATGCGGACCATTCGTAGCCTGAATGTCCGCTTGGAGGAAAGCGACCAAGCAAAATCACGTTTCCTGGCCCATATGAGCCACGAACTGCGCACGCCGCTGAACGCTGTGCTGGGGTTTACGGAGATGCTTGAATTGGGTCTCTACGGAAACATGGAGGCCAAACAGCGAGAATGTCTCGGCCTGATCCGCGAGGCGAGTGCCCACCTACTTACAATGATCAACGATGTGCTCGACCTGTCCAAAGTGGTGGCAGGAAAACTCGAGTTGTCGGTTAGAAAAGAAGATTTGTCAGCGTTGGCGGATCGCGTCGTTACATTGATGATCGGTATCGCCCAGGAAAAGGGGGTGGTCGTGAAAGCCGCCTACGAACCAGATCTACCACTTGTGATAATCGATGAGCGACTTGTCAAACAGATGCTGATGAACCTTTTGTCCAACGCGATCAAGTTCACCCCGAGGGGAGGCACCATCACGGTTATCACCCGGCACGGGCATGATGGTTGTTTGACCTTGGCAGTGTCAGATACTGGGATTGGGATTCCAAAAAATAAACACGCCCATGTCCTGGAACCCTTTCGTCAGGCTGACAACGACATGACGCACTCCCGTGCAGGAACCGGCTTAGGGTTGCCCATTGTTAAATCCCTTATTGAACTGCATGGCGGGCAGTTGGAACTCGAAAGCGTGGAGGGGCGCGGAACCTTGGTCAGTCTGCATTTCCCCGCTGGGGCGGTGGCATCTTGAGCTCGCTAACAACCTGGCAATATTTGCGCGCATCAACCGCTTCTGCACATACAGAGCTTGAAGCCGCTCCGATCAACCGACGTTTGTTTGCCGATGATTTCTCCGCGGCAGAACTCGGAGAATTGCTGGGCCGCTTTGTCACGGTCTATCGACCACTTGAGGCCACGTTGACACATGCTGAACCAGCCCGTTCGCTGAATTATACGCCGCGGCTCCCCAAGTTGGTGGCGGGGCTGGCGGTGCTGGGAAGCGATGTTCCGGCGTATGATTTCCCTGTTCCAAATCTGGCTGATGTTCCAAGCCGGATTGGGGCATTGTACGTCATTGAAGGTTCGACCATGGGGGGGCAAATGATCCACCGTCATCTCATTTCCAAACACCCCCCCGGATCCCTGGAATTTTTTAGACCTCACGGGAACAATTCCGCAGAGAGATGGCGAACCTTTCTGGCTTATATTGAAACGTCTCTTGGACCGCCCGGAATGCGGGAAGCAGCAAAGGCGGGGGCGATCAATACATTCCAAATGTTTCATCAGGCGCTCACGACTTAGCGGCAGGCGTGAAATGCGGCCGTCAGCAGTCTCTTAGACTGCAGAAAATAGCGCATTACGATCGGGCTGGAAGCGCCTTTCAACGCTCCCGCCCCCTATTCCGCTGCGGCTCCTCGATGGCAACATCGACCACGGCGGCCCAGATCTCCCGCATCCAGCCGATGACGGTGCGGTGACGCTGGACAAGATTAGCGCCGCCGGCAATCCGCAGCCAGGCGGTAATGCCATCGGTAACCAGACGGGCGGGATCGCGGATGATCGAGCTATGCCCAAGCGCCATGGCACCAACCTCCAGCAGGAAGCGCAGATGGCGATCCGCCCGGCGGACAATGATGTCCCGCAGGGTGCCGTATTGATTGTAAGCGACAAGCTGACCGCACATTGATCGGGTTGCCGGCATCTGGCTGAATCGCCTCCCAGAGAGGGAGGATACGGTGGATTGTTACCCAAGTAATTTGCAAATTACTGAGCGAACTTGCCGTAGTGCCGAGGTTCTG
>NZ_CAINTR010000175.1 GCF_903853455.1 uncultured Magnetospirillum sp. | reverse complement strand
TTCCCGTCGCTGATCCTGACCCCGCCCGCCACCATCGCCCCGGACGGCACCGCCACCGTCACCGTGGCGGTGGTCGATGCCAATGGTGCCACCATCGCCGACGCCGCCTGCGACGTGCTGCTCGACCCGGTGGCCGGCACCCTGCCCAAGGCCAGGGCGACGATCACCGCCGGCACCGGCTCCTTCAAGGTCATGGCGCTGGGTTTGGGCGTCGGCGAGGCGGTGCGCGTCAAGGCCGGAATCGGCTTCTTCACCGGTTTGGCCGACATCACCATTCCGGTGGCGTGATGCTGAACATCTTCTTCGCCGTCAACCGGAGCTGCAACCTCCGTTGCCGCTACTGCTACCTGCCGCTGGAGCGGCGTTCTGGCGGGGACACGATCGACGCCGAGGCGGCGCTGATCGATCTGCTGGCCAAGGCCGAGCGGGAGGGCATGCCCATCGGCAGCGTCCATCTCCACGGCGCCGAGCCCGGCCTGCTGGCTCCCGAGGCCCTGGGGCGGATGGCGAGCATGGTTCACCAGCGCACCGGCCGGTTGGTCGGCATCCAGAGCAACGGCACCATGATCGATGCCGCCTGGCTCGACCGGCTGGAAACGGCGATGCCGTCGCGCGGCATCGTCAAGATCGGCATCACGCTGGACGGCCCCAAGCCGATCCACGAGACCATGCGCGGCCGATCCTTCGACCGGGCCTCGGCCGGTCTGGCGGAACTCAACCGGCGCGGCTACCAGACCTACGTCCTGTCCTGCGTCGGCGCCCATACCGCCGAGCGATTGGATGACTACGCCGGCTGGGTGGACGAACTGGTGACCCGGCGGCAGTTCCTGTTCTTCCAGATGCTCGCCGGCCCCCACGCCATGAATGCCGGGCAGCAAGAGCGCTTCGCCGACTGGCTGTTCGATTCCGGCCACGTCTGGCGCTGCCTCGGCTTCCAGGCCGGGTTGTGCAGCCTCGCCGGCAACGATTGCTTCTGGCTGGAGTTGGGCGCCGACGGCATGGCCTATTCCTGCAACAAGGGCTATGCGGCCGACCGCGCCTTCGCCGACTGGCGGGAATCATCCCTGGCCGAGGTGATCGCGGCCCGCCGCCGGCTCTACGCCGACCACGCGCTCGATCCCGCCTGCCAGGACTGCCGCGCCTGGAGCCTCTGCCATGGCGGCTGTCCGCTGGAGCGTTTCGAGGCCCAAGCCAACGACTGCGCGCTCCGGCTACGGCTGTTCGACCGCATGCGGGCCGACGGCCAGGATCTCGGCGCCTTCATCGCCACCAACCGCCACATGGGTGCGGCCTATTACGCCCGCGCACGCTCGCTGGATGCGGTCTCCCGCCGCTTCGACGCCAACCGGACCAATCCCTGATGGATGATTTCGACGATGTCGAGTTCCGGCTCCTCCTGGAGGCGCCGGACGGAAAGCGCGCGACCATGGTCTGGCGCCCGCATGGCTCGGAACTGTTCTTCACCGATGGCAGGCTGCCCGATCTCGGACGGGTCCACCTGGGCTATGCCGACCGCCTCCTCGGCTTCCGGCCGGCCAAAGCCGTCGGTCCCGGTCACCCGGTGGCCAAGTCGCGGCGGCTCCGCCGTCTCAAGATCATGCTGGGCAAGGCCTGCAATTACGCCTGCGGCTATTGCAGCCAGACCGAACAGCGGGACAGTGCCGGCGGTAGCCCGGCCGACGTCGAGACGTTCCTCGCCTCCATGCCGGGATGGTTCGACGGCGGCGAGGATGGTCTTGGTCAGGGCGTCCGCATCGAAATCTGGGGCGGCGAGCCCTTCGTCTACTGGAAGACCCTGCGCCTCCTGGTACCGGGGCTGAAGCGCCGGTATCCCAATCTGGGCGAGCTGTTCATGTTCACCAACGGCTCGCTGCTGGACGCGGAAAAGGTCGCCTGGCTGGACGAGATGGGCTTCACCGTCGCGGTGTCCCATGACGGCCCCGGCCAGGCCGACCGTGGTCCCGATCCCTTCGATCATCCGGTCGCCGGCCCGGCCCTGAGGGAGTTGATCCGCCGCCTCCATCCCCAGCGTCGCATCAGCTTCAACTTCATGGTCACCGCCCGCAATTACGAGGTCGCCGCCATCCGGCGCTGGCTGGTGGACAGAACCGGCATTCCCGACCTCTCGGTGGCCAGCGGCGAATTCCTCACCCCCTACGATCCCGCCTCGCTGATGTATTCGCCGGCTACCGAGGCCGAGCACCAAGCGATCCGGCGGGCGCTGGCCCGTGACTTCGCCGATCGGGAAGGTGGCCTGCCCATCGTCACCGTCCATCAGAAGCTGGCCGGCTTCTTCGGCGCGCTCGCCTCCCACCGGCCGGCGGAATCCCTCTGGCAGAAGTGCGGCATGGATACAGCCGGGGCGCTGGCGGTGGACCTCGCCGGCAACGTCGCCACCTGCCAGAACGTCGCCGCCGAGGGCCGCCATCAGCTGGGTAACGTCGCCGATCCCGACGGCATCCGCCTGGAGCATGTCTGGCACTGGAGCCGGCGGGCCGAATGTCCGCGCTGCCCGGTGCTGCCGCTGTGCCTGGGCGAATGCTTGTTCCTCGACGGCATCTATTGGGACCGCGCCTGCGACAACGCCTTCACCTGGAACCTCGCGCTGTTCTCGGCGGCGCTGTGGTTCCTCACCGGCATGCGGCTGGTCCGCATCGAGGGCGACGCCATCCGCCGCGACGGAATCACCGCGATCGATTTCTGATCATTCAATGACGAGGGAGGACACCCATGCCCTGGCGCAATCTGCCGCCCGAGATGCAGCACACCCTGGCCGGTTTCGTTTGGGCCATCTGGTGGGCACTCATCGGCCGCAGTCTCTACCACGCCAATCTGGTCCGCCAGGGCCGGCGGCGCTTCTGGTCCCTGATCCTGGCCTGGGAGCTGATGATCGCCATCGGCATGGGCGTCGTCGCCGGTGGGGCCGCCGAATGGCTCCAGCTCACCGGCATGGCCGCCGCCGGCTTCATCGCCGCCATCTCCTATCTCGGTCCCCGCACCATCGAAGCCTTCCAGGTCTGGGCCGAGCGCAAAGCCGGCATCGACGACCCCGAACCATGATTCCCGCAACCCTCCAATCAAGGGGAATTCCCATGCCCGAAAACGATATCGACATCATGGCCCGCACCATCTGGGGCGAGGCGCGCGGCGAGCCCGATCCCGGCATGGCGGCCGTCGCCTGGGTGATCCAGAACCGTGTCCGCCATCCTCGCTGGTGGGGCAGTAATATCGACACCGTCTGCACCACGCCGTGGCAATTTTCCTGCTGGAACAGGAACGACCCCAACCGGCCCAAGCTGCTGGCGGTGGACGAGCAGGACGCGGTGTACGTTAAGGCGCTGGCCATCTCGAGCCATGTGATCGCCGGCACCATGCTCGATCCCACTGTAGGCGCCACCAGCTACTTCGACCGCCGCATGCCGGAATGGCCCGATTGGGCCAAGGGCCGCCAGCCGGTCGCCACCATCGGCCATCACATCTTCTTCCGGGACGAATAGCCCGTCTCCGTTTGACCCTGCCGGCCATCGGCCTGGCAGTCCCCGCCGCCCGGTCGCCCCGTGGCGGTTTTTTCATGCGCATGACAGGAGAAACCATGGACCAGTCCAATCTGGTGGCCATTTGGGCCCCCGCGTGGCCGTTCATCGCGGCCATCGTCGCCGCCGCCTCGACGCTCGACGCATCCCTGCCGCAGCCGCAGCCGGGCTCCCACTGGCTGATCGTCCGCAAGATCATCAGCTTCCTCGCCATCAACGTCGGCAACGCCAGCAACGGCAAGCAACCGGACTTCGTCACCTGGATCGTCCGCATCGCGACGCCGGTGCTGCTGGCGCAGGGGGCCGGCGTCCGTCCGGTTGCGGATGCGCCGGCTGCCGCCGGTCCGGCGCCCGCTCCGGCCGCCTCCGGCGGGGGTGCCGCCGCGAGCGCCCTGCTGCTGGTCCTGTGCCTTGGCCTCGGGCTCTCCGCCTGCGCGTCGAAGCCGCCGGCCACGGTGCTGTTCGAGACCCGCGCCGCCTACGACGCCTCGGTGCTGGCGCCGCTGGTGCAGTACCACCAACTTCCCGCCTGCGGGGCGGCGACCGGCGTGGTCTGCAAGGACACCACCGTCGACGCCCAGCTGATCAAGGCCGATGCCGACGCCAAGGCCGCCCTCGATGCCGCGGAGGACGCGGTGCGCAACCACCCCGGCACCGATCCCACCTCGCTGATCGCCGACGCCCAAAATGCCGCCAATGCAGTTGCGGCGATCCTTGCCAATCACGGAATCAAATAGGAGGAAGACCATGCCTTTCCTGCTCGCTGCCCTGCAGCTCACCCCGGCCATCGTTACCGCCGGGGAGGACATCGTCCAATTCGTCGAATGGGCGATTGCCGTCTACAACAGCCCCGCCGGCCCCGTTGATGCCGACTGGGATATCCTGCATGCGAAGGAGGCGTCGTTGCGGGCCAAGCTTGCCGGCTGATGCCGGTTTCCTGAACCTTCCATCACGATGACGCGGCCGGCCGGGGGTCAATAGCCCTCGGCCGGCCGCTATTGTCGTTTCCGGCCGACGCATATCCGTGGCCTGCCAGATGTCACGCTGCTACCATCCCGCCATGAGGAAAAAAGACGAAGAACGGATCGCCGCCAGACTGGCCAAGGTCATGGCCATGATGTGCGTGCGCAACACCAAGCTGGAGAACCTTCATGCGGGCGTGGTTCCGGCTACCAAGAGCGGGGACTATTCCGACGTGGTCGTCTTGGATGCCGAAGGGCGGAAGATTCCGTGGGCCGAGGCATCACACATCGACGA
>NZ_CAINTR010000174.1 GCF_903853455.1 uncultured Magnetospirillum sp. | reverse complement strand
TCCGGAATCCGGCGCTTCAGCCTCCATTGGATCTGCTGCGCCTTTGGATCTGCCCGATTTGCCACGGCAATTACGGATGGCCGCTACCCCCCGGATAGCCGCCACTCGTCAGGAACGTCGGCTACGGCCCAGTTGTGCCATCTGCGGCCAACCCCCGGACGGGCGGGGGAAACAAGTCAGTATTCCTGCCCAACCTCCTCCGGTAAGGCCAACCCCCGGACGGGCGGGGGAAACAAGCAGGATGTGGATGTACACTTCCTAGCTTCGGGCCAACCCCCGGACGGGCGGGGGAAACGGCAGCGACACCTACAGCCTGCGCTTCCCGACGGGCCAACCCCCGGACGGGCGGGGGAAACTGCCTAGTAAGCGGGTACCGCCAGCCGGCCAACCCCCGGACGGGCGGGGGAAACAGCCTCGGCCGATACTTTCCGGTCTTCGCCATGGGCCAACCCCCGGACGGGCGGGGGAAACTGTTAACGAAACGCAATGGAGTTTGCCGCTATGGGCCAACCCCCGGACGGGCGGGGGAAACCATGTTGGCGCATAAGCTCCATCTGTCTCGCTGGGCCAACCCCCGGACGGGCGGGGGAAACTCCTCTAATCTAATCCAAAAATAGGGTATTGCAGGCCAACCCCCGGACGGGCGGGGGAAACAACACCTGCCAGCGCAGTGACTGGATGATATGGGGCCAACCCCCGGACGGGCGGGGGAAACAGCCTCGGCCAATACTTTCCGATCCTCCCCATGGGCCAACCCCCGGACGGGCGGGGGAAACCCGCACTTGAGAACGCGAAAGCCGAGCCTGACGGGCCAACCCCCGGACGGGCGGGGGAAACCGGGTCAGAATGAAGCTGTGACGGTTGCACATAGGCCAACCCCCGGACGGGCGGGGGAAACTGCACGACAGCCATTGCGACAGCCACGCCGAGCGGCCAACCCCCGGACGGGCGGGGGAAACAACTTTCCATATGGGCTTCGGTCCTGGGCTGTGGGCCAACCCCCGGACGGGCGGGGGAAACAACGAGGCCATCGGCATTGACCGGGGCGTGACGGGCCAACCCCCGGACGGGCGGGGGAAACGGGTACAGTGTCAAATTGTGGGTACAGTCATGGGGCCAACCCCCGGACGGGCGGGGGAAACGGCAAGGATCAAGAGGCGCGCGCGCGCGGAAGGGGCCAACCCCCGGACGGGCGGGGGAAACTTTCTTTAAGAAAACTATATATAATAGCACTACGGCCAACCCCCGGACGGGCGGGGGAAACGGCTTCCGCCGCTATCTTCCGATCCTCTCCGTGGGCCAACCCCCGGACGGGCGGGGGAAACGCCTGCCCGGCAATGGATCAAACCCTAGCACACGGCCAACCCCCGGACGGGCGGGGGAAACCTCCATCGCGTTCCGTTACCACCACAATACAGGGGCCAACCCCCGGACGGGCGGGGGAAACAACCATGTATCGATATAGCGTCAGCTACCCATGGGCCAACCCCCGGACGGGCGGGGGAAACTGGTCTCTGATTGCGGAGGGGAACCTCCAGAAGGGCCAACCCCCGGACGGGCGGGGGAAACTATATTTCCGTTTTTGGCCTTTACCACGAATAAGGCCAACCCCCGGACGGGCGGGGGAAACTCCTGCCCCCCGAAACCCCTATGTGAAAGAGCGGGCCAACCCCCGGACGGGCGGGGGAAACTCTCGTAGATAGATCGCGGAAACTATTAACTTTTCAAAGATTGTCGACTTGAATAGCCGTTTACGTTATTCGCGCCTTAGGAGCAACAGCCCTTCGTGTTCGACGAGGTCTCTCCGCTCCCGTCCAAGCCAGACGAAACACATTGCCCCAGGCCCTCCGGATTTTGGATAAGCAAAAAGTATGCTTCCGTTGCCGAGCTCTTCGTGCCAGCTTCGAACAACGTCAATTACACGGTCGCGAACGCCAGAGCTAATTACCGGCATAAAGAAAACAGATGGCGCGACTTCGAGGCCATGCGACGATAGAAAGCCACGATACCGGTCCTCAACGTTACTTATCACGGCTAATAACACTGTCATCACCCATGCCGAGTAACTTATTGATTTTTTCGATCATCCCCGCTATCAATCGTTCTTTCCTAAAGATAGCGCCGCATTCGCGGCGAACGATTTTATCTAGCGATAGCTGCGATGTTTTGTGCTTGGTGACAGCCATGAAGGCGACGGGAAGTGTGATATCGTCGCGGAATAGGTCCGCGATGTCGAGCACGAATGCTTCTCCTGATGCCTCATGAATAAAGCCAAGTTGTGGAATGGTACGTGTCACGGCAACGGCGATGCCAGCGGCGGCATAAACGCATGTCGATGCGTAGTTAATCGCCTGGTTCGGCACGTCAGCACCGTCAGGCCGATCCCGATCAAATCGGCGTCCATGCCATTCGACATGGAACCTGTCGGCAATGACCTTATAGCTCTCCTTGGCGCGGGCGCCTTCGATCCCGCGCAGCACGGTGATATCGGCAGATGGCAGAACCTCACCCAGTTTCCAAGCATATAATCGACGGGCAATCTGAAGACGAGTATCTGGATCTGCCCAAACGCGCACTTGGCGACGGGCAAGCTCAGAAGAATCAGCGCCGAGGGGCGGACAGGAATAGAGCCTAACTCCTTCAGTGCCGACAGCCAGAATCAGCATGCCGTGACTGCCGGCGATCCGCATCACGTCATGAGATACGGAGCTCCCGGGCCCTAATAGCAAAGCCGACACGGTTTGAAACGGAACCACATATCGGCCCGCCTCTAGGCCTTCAAATCCCGAGGTTTCAAAAGTAATACACCCGTCCTCGACAGCAACCTTGCAGTGCTCGACGTAGAGTACCCCATGCCTATCGGCATGAGGCGCCCTCGCTATTTCAATGCCCAACCGCCCAGACAGCATGATCAGGCAGCAGGCATCGGCTGGCGTTGCGCCATCGCACCCAGACGAATCATGCCGTTGCCGTAAGTGCGGCGGCGGCCGATACCGTGACCAAGGATGGCGGTAAAGGAGTCGGGATCTGTGACGGTCAACGTTCCGTGGATCGTGACAGACGGGACGCGGATGGTATGGCGCGCCGATGGGTCTCCCCAGCAGGCGTCGTCCTTACCACGCGCTACGGTGTCTAGCGAAAAGCCTTCGACAAATAGGTCATCCACGGCTGCGCCACTCAATCGTCGGCCCAGGAAATCCGCATAGACCTCCTCGCGGCGGGCGACCTCACGCCCGGCTTTCGTCGCCTGCTCCACCTCAACCAAGAAAACGTCACGCTCGCGGTTATCGGCGACACGCACCATTGGGCAGAACTGGATCGAGAAGCGGGAGCGCCAACCGACTGCAATGGCCGGTAGGGCGTAGCCCAGGATTTGATCTGGAGGGACCGCAGCCATGATACTGGGCACGCCGATCATCAACGCCCTGATCTCCTCGGCCGAGCGGGAAGCGTAGCCGGCGACCTGTATGGTGCCATCGGAACGGCGGCTGATCACCGCAAATGGCTTCGGCCACGGCGGCGGCCCCTGGCGATCGGGATTGCTACCCATGGTTTCGACGAAGGCGGTCTTGATCAGAATGCCATCGTCGGCGCCTCGCAGCGCGCGCATGTTGGCGGTCTGGCGCAGGTGCCGGATCACCGCCGGCAGCGACACCGTCGCCTGGATCACATGAAGGGTCATGGCAGTCTCCGCAGGTAGGTCTCGCTGCCAACGTGGCGATCCTGCATCCAGTCGCGGCGGGTCGGAATGGTCACCAGCATGTCACCCGGAGCGGGCTCGGCCAGGGTGGTCGGCAGCCAGATTTCCTCCGCGGCGACGCCAAGATTTTGGCAGGCGGCGGTCAGCGCGGCGGCCAATTTGGCTGAACCGTCCGAGTGCCAACCGATGAACAGTGGCAGGCTGGGGGGGCAGGAAGCGCGCCCCAGGAACAACGGGTGATCCGGCTCGGCCAAGGCGGCTTCGACGGCATCACATGAAAACGGGAAGCTGGCACCGAGGCGGACTGCGACCAGTACATCGGCATCGGCGATGTAGGGCTTGAACACCTGCCGCGTGCCGTCGGTGCTGGAGCCGGCGCGATTGACGGCCTTCCCTTCCACGGTCCACATCGGACCGGTCATATGCGGCTTGCCAAGATCGGTGGTCTGGTACTCAGTCAAGACGCGGCCACGACGCAGCACCGCGACGCCGATGTCCATGGCGTCCTGCATACGCTGCGTGAAATATCGGTTGCGACGCTGGACCCCCAAGGCGGCGGACAGCAGCCCCGCCACCATTGAGGTCAGCGGGATGGGGGCGGAATCGCCGTAGGCATCGATCCGGACACCGCCCCAGCCCATCAGTGGGCCCTTGAGGCGGAGCAGGAGGATGGCCGGCGCGCCGGCCATCCCGTCCTTGCTCGGCTGGGGCATCAGGCGACCTCCTCACGGGTGGCGCCGACCAACGCCTGCAGGGCCGGCAGTGCCTTCACCACCACCAGTTCCGCCAGCACCTCGATGGCGGCGCGGTTCTGGGCACGGGCCCGCTCCAGCACCGCCGGGTCGTCGATGCGGAGCAGTTCGGTGGCACCATCGAGCAGGACGCGCAGTTCGCGGTAGGCCAGCAGACGCTCGGCGGCGACCTTGCTGTCGGCGTTCTTCATCGACATCTCGAAAGCATCCATCAGGGTGCGCGGCTGACGCTTTCCAAGCTCGACGGCGAAGAACGGCATGTTGCCAAACGGCGCGGTCGAGCCCAGTTTGGCGGCGCATTCGACGCGGTAGGCGGCTCGCACTAGCCAGCCGATGACCTGACCGATCTGCTCAGCCGAATAACCCGCAAAATTGGTCACCATCTGGCGCAGATCGCCGACGGAATACTGATAGAATAGGCCGGTGGTCAGCTCAACGGAGTTGTTGTGGGAGCCGCCGGTGGCATCCTCGTCGAACTGTAGCTGACGGTTGTCCTGGACCGAGAAGTAGTCGCCGACCGACTTGATCGGATGTACGGTTAGGGCGTGGGCGACGTGGACACAGGCGTCGACCCGTGACAGGACTGAGCCGGTGATCATGCGGCCGAACAGGGCGCCGTCGAGGCCGCAATGGGCCTTGAGCGCGCTGATATTCTCGATTGCTTCGATGACGGCCTGGCCGGCCTTCTTCCGGGCGGCCGCCTTCTCGAAGATCTCGCGCATATCTTTAGGCGCGATGCCGCCCTGGTGAATGGTGACGATCGCCTTGATGATGGCCTCTGCTTCCACCTCGCCTATCACCAGCGGCTGCTCGACAAAGCCTCTGTCGACCGGCTTGGCGTCGTTGGGCTTCTTGTCGGCCTTCCCCTCGCCACCGCTTTTGTCCTTGCCGAACAGAGCGGCGAATTCCTTGGCGTACTCACCGGCCAGTATCTCGTTGCCTTCGAAGGCCATCACTAGTTTCGGGTAGACCGCGACCGGAAAGACGTAGCGCGAGCGGATCGCCATGCCTGACGCCAAACTTGACGCCAGATCGGTCATGGTGTCGGAAACGTCCTCGCCGTTGACGTGGACATAAAGCGGCTGATTGGCATCCCGCAGGGCCGCCTTAAGGCATTGCGAGGAAATGCGCTGACGTTCGGCGTCGCCCATCGGAGCGCGCTTGGCGAAGCCGTCCTGACCCCGATTGGGAAGGACGGCATTAGAGTAGCTCTTGAGACCATGAAATTGCAGAAACATCGAAAAGCGTCCTTTCTTGGCTAGTCGGTAATCAGCTCGCAGCGGCGGCCCGGGTGTAGGCCTTGGCGATATTGCGGCGGTGCCAGTTGCCGGTCGCCTCATCGCCGAGAGCATCGGCAATGACCAAGCCAGCCAGATCAGCCCAGTTCATGGTTGTGACCCCCTTCGACAACAGGGAGCGCCAGACCTCTTCAATCATGGACACCAGCGCTGGCCCGGAGGCTTCGAGCAGACGGGGAACGCGTCCTTCTGGAAAATCGTTGTGCGCCAAGAGGGTGCCGAGAGACGCGCCACCATGGTGGCCGATATGGCCGAGGCCGCGGACGACCTTGTCGAGGGCGGCCATCACCGTGTGGTTGCCCAACCACTCGTCGTCTACTTTGGACATCAGACGCCAATAGCCCATCGACCAGGACTCGCCACCCATGGTTCGCAGCGTCGCCGCCAGCTGAGGCTCGCCCTGCATGATGCCCATGAAACTTGTGAGCATGCCGTAGACGTGACGCGCCAGCGCCGGGATCTCGCCTTGCCAACGCGGTCTTTCGGCCTCCGATGCGCGCCCCGCTTCGACATGATCGGCATCACCGGCCGGAGGAGCATCGTCGGGCATCAGGTTGAACTCCTTCAATTTGTCATGGCGCGCCAACGCCCACTCGAGGTAGCTCCAGCCATTGGCGATATCGAGCCAACGGCGGGGTGATTGCGGAACCTGGGCCTCGGCACGGGCTAGGACGCTGGTCGCCGCGTCGGCGATCACCCTGCCGAGGGCAGAGACGACGGCCGCGCTGTCAGGATTGGTGTGCGCCAGGTCGATGACGACCTGCAGCGATGGCGCCTCTATCGTCTGCTGGAAATCAGCCGTGACCTGGCCGGCCATGACATCCGCATGGTCCTTGGATAGATCGGCGAAGAAGCGCATCGATGCGGCGTAGACGGCATAGGTCTGGGTGGCGGCGGCACGGGCGAGAATCGCCTTCGACAGCTCGGTCATTCTCGCGAAAAATGCTTCATCCGCCCGCTCGGCGAAAACCGGGATGAGGGCCTCGCGATATCCCTTGGTCTTGCCCTGGTCAGTACCATGCGAGCAGATACGCAGGTGGCTGTAGCCCGGTACGCGAACGATCGGTGGTGCCACCTTGACGTCTTCATGGCTTCCAAACGCGGTAGAATGGATGAAGCGGTAATCCCACTTTCGGCCCATCAGTCGGCGGAACGGACCTTCCGCGCCGTAGGCGACCTGAGGGTCGCGCAGGAGGCCGGAGATTGCCTTGGCGTCGACGCGCGGCTTGCCGATGGTCAGCTGCCGGGCGATGACCGAGCCATCGTCCAATTGGATAAGGCGGGTGGCTCTTGGCGCCTCAAGCCACGGCCATGCCAGTTTTATCGGCGACAGACCTGGGTGATCCGGCGAGTAGGTGGCAAGCCACAGGAAGTGGTCACGGGACTTAGCCGTCTCGGTGGCAGGAAAATCGTCGAGAATATCGTCGCTCGCCATCGCTTCGGCATAGGCGGCCGATAAAGCGCGAATCTCCGAGGCGATAGTGATGCCGTTACCCGGTAGCGCCACGGTCAGCCCCCAGCGCGAGCCCGAGACGTTGTCCTTTACATAAGGGCGCGCCTGTCCGTTGATCAGGGCGAAAACCCAGTCCTCAAGATCTGGCGATCCCGCCACCGGTTTGATCTCGTGGCCGACATCGGCGAACTGGATGCCGATGGCCTCAAACGACTTTGACAAGGTCGGCTCCGCCGACAAGGGGGGCTGTAGGAATGCGGGTTGGCTCCAGTCGGCGGTGACCGCCCCGGCATCCTTGCCCATCGCGTTGATCAGCAGCTCGGAATAGGTCGCGGCCGACAGGGCGCCAGTGGCGCCGGAGTAGTGGCGCAGCACCGCATGGATGATACCCAAGGCCGTAACCACGTCCGGCCGCTGATGCGGCTGCATGCGCGTCAGCGTGGTCAAGTCATCCGCGTCAACGGCGGCGAAGAGCTGACCGAGAGTGATACGATGCCGATCTCCTCCTCGGGTCAGCATCGAGAAGAACGGATCAACGAACACGTTGATGGGCGGCGACGACATACTTGGCAACCCCGAATTGAACAGTTGCGACAGATCTATCATGGCGGTACAATATTCGCAACATGTAGGTTTGAAAGTAGCATAGGCATGGCGTGGGGAAAGATGGCGCCGATCATCGGCGCGGACCATGACAAACGCGGGCACATCGCCAGTCATAGCGATGCGCGCTGGCTTGACCTCTGGCTGCATTGCGCCGACGTCGCGGCGACGGTTTCCACCATTCTGGCAATTTCGAGCGTGGCAGATCGCGCCAAGGCGCTTAAGATCGACGTCTCGGAGACCGGCAGGCAACGGATCGCCGTCCTCGCCTTCCTTCATGATATCGGCAAAGCTCTGCCGGGATTTCAGGATAAGGTGTTCCAAGGTTGCAACTGGGACCAGCGGGACCACGTCGGTCTACTGCTGGTCGCGTTCAACCGCGATTTTCACGGCGCCGGAGCCCTTCGGCGGGCCATTGACAAGCCCCTCGGCCTGGACCGCTGCAACACCTGGTTCGGTGACGACATTGGCTTGGCGGCGGCGCTACTCGCCACCATCGGCCATCATGGCGGCCGCCCCCGGTTCACCGATGGCCTGGGATCAAGCAGCTTCCTTGATTCCCAGCTGAAGGCAACGTCCCTTGCTGGCGAATGCGCGGGGCAGATCTGGCAAAAGGGAGGCGAGTATCTGGGGCGCCTGTTCCCGATGGCGTTCGCCGACACCCCCGGGCAGGCCCTTCTGCCGGTGGCGCTGCACTGGATCTCCGGCCTGATCATGATTGCCGATTGGATCGGCTCCGACGCCGGCAATGGGTTCCCGCTCTACGCCGCCGATGCCATCCAACCGGATCCGGTGACGCGCTACGCCGCGTCGCTAAAAGCTGCGACGGAGACGCTTGGCGCCATCGGGTTTTCGGCGTCGGCCGCCGGCGATGGCGGCTCGGTCGATGCCATCATTCCGGCCGTGCTCGCCGGTCATCTACCGCGAAGCGCCCAACTGGAAATCCCCAATGTGCCGCTGGATAGCCGATTGGTGCTAATCGAGGCGCCAACCGGCTGCGGGAAAACCGAAGCGGCGGTGATGCGCTTCCTATTGCTGGCCATGGCTGGGCTGGTCGATGGCATATATTTCGCCGTTCCGACCCGGTCGGCCGGGTATCAACTCTACCATCGCATGAAGGAGATGTTGGGGCGCTTCGCTCCGGCACTCGGCCAACTGACCCTGCCGGCAATTGGGGGGGCAAAAGTGGCGGAAGACGCTGATCGCGACATCCACGATGACGAGGCCCGCAGCCCCCCTCCCTGGGCCATGGGCCACATGAAGCGGCGCCTGACCGCGCCGGCGGTGGTAGGCACCATCGACCAGGTTTACCTGTCCGGCATGCGGGTGAAACACGGCGCCATGCGCAGCTTCCTGCTGTCGCGTATGCTGCTGGTGGTCGACGAGGTGCATGCCGCCGATCCTTATATGACCGGATTGACCGCGGCACTGGTGCAGCGCCAATTGGCCAGCGGCGGCTACGCCCTGCTCATGTCGGCCACCCTAGGATCAACCGCCTTGGCGGAGATCGTCGCGCGTAAGCGGGCTACTGCTTTGCCGTCTTTCGAGGAGGCTGTGGCTCTCCCTTATCCGGCCATCCGCCATGGCGAGGTCGTTCCCGATACCCTAATCCCATGCTCCCCACCTGAGGGCGGCCAGGCGGTATTTTCCGTACGTCGGATCGCGCCTGGGACCATGCTGGAAACGGTGTCGGCCGCAGTCGCCGCCGGCGCGAGGGTGCTGGTGATCCGCAGCACGGTACGCGACGCCGTGGCTAACCAGATCGCCTTCGAAGACGCTGGAATGCCCATGCTGACGGTGGCCGGAAAGCAGACGCTGCATCATGGACGGTTTCTTGACATCGACCGCACCCTACTCAACGATGCCATAGACGCCACATTAGGTAAGGCCTGCCCCGAAGGGGTTGGGTTTGTTTGCGTGGCGACGCAAACCGCCGAGCAGTCGCTCGACATCGACGCCGATCTGCTGATCACCGACCCCTGCCCGGCCGACATTCTGCTGCAGCGCTTTGGCCGGCTCTGGCGCCATGTGCGGGAATGGCGGCCAGAGGGCATGACGCGCCCCGAGGCGCTCATTCTTGATCCCGGCCCGTTGGAAGCGTTCATCGGCAACAACTCGGATCGGCCGACTATCGGGAAACCCGGCTTTGGCTTTGCCATGGTCTACAGCAATCTGCTGGCGATCGAGGCAACATTGCGGTGGCTTGACGAGCGGAATGGCGTGTTCCGGCCGTCTATCGACAACCGCAGCTTCGTCGAGGCCGCAACCCATCGGCTCCACCTTGGAGATCTGGCGCTGCGACTCGACGGAGGAGATCCTCAGGGGCGCTGGTCCACGCTGCATGGCTGGCTCTATGGCCGAGCCATGGTCAAGAAGAACATCGCTAGGCAAGCAGTGCTGCCGTTGACAGCCGATATCTGCGACCCCCGCGAAATCTTTGTCATCACCTCGCCGGAGGAAGGCGAATGCCGCACTAGAATCGGCGGCGACAGGGTCGAGGTCCGCTGCACGCCGTTCACTACACCATTCGGGCAGCCCGCCGATGCCCTCACTTGCCGCTGGCAAGATGTGGTAGGATCCGGCGTCGACGACCTGGCCCGATATGTTGCCACCGCGACCGAATCCGGGGCCGGGGAGATAGATATCGTTGTTGGGCGGGTGAGAATGCGGTATTCGCGGCACGGCTTGGCGAAGACGAAATGAGATTCCTCGGCTCTATAGGGAGCGCGGGGGTTGGCCGATATATGTTTGGCCTGAAAGTATTTCCCTGCTCGATCGGGGGTTGCGCCGTGTTCATCGGCAACGTCGTCGCCGCCGTCCGGTTTTCTCCGCCCATCCTGGCGCCCGGCCCGACCTGGTCGAACGGAGTCTTCGCAAAACCCGTTATACTGCAGAAGATCGGGCGCTGAATGGCGGCTGCGGGTCAGGTAGAGCCTGTCGGCTCCTGCGCGGCGGCTGGCCGCTGTGCCTCCGATTTCAGCCACTCCAATGATCGTCGGACCCGGGTGATGTCCCCAGCCAGCCAGCGACGCCCATTCGCAGACCTTGCTATTGCGGT